>DASZDB010000716.1:0-10152 GCA_035942495.1 Solirubrobacteraceae bacterium | reverse complement strand
GGATGCGGGGCTGCAATGCCTGCGGCGGGCCGTCGCCGACGCGCGCGGCGCGGCTGACGGCGGTCTCGAGGCGCACGCCCTCGTCGCGCTGGGCACCGCGCTGGTGCACGCGGCGCGCGGTCGCGACGAGGAGGCGTCGGCCGCGCTGCACGAGGCGCTGGCGATCGCCGGCCGGCTCGGGCTCGCGCCGTGCGCGGCGGGCGCCTCGCGCGAGCTCGGATACGTGGAGTTCCTGCAGGGGCGCTACAGCCGGGCCGAGCGGTGGTTGCGCCGCGCGGCCGAGCTGGCGGGCGACGACGCGGCCGAGCAGGGGCGCATCGCCTGCGCCCTGGGCAGCGTGCTCAGCGACATCGCCGACTACGGCGCGGCACTGGAGCGCCTTGGCGAGGCGCTTGCGCTCAACCGCGCCGCCGGCGACGCCCGCCAAGCGGCGTACACGCTCTCGATGATCGGACGGGTGCACCTCCTGCGCGGAACCCTCGACGTCGCCGAGGCCGTGCTCGAGGAATCGCTGGAGGCGGCGCGGCGCGAGAACTGGACGGCGTTCACGCCGTGGCCGTCGTCGCTGCTGGCGGACGCGGAGCTCGCCCGTGGCGACGTCACGGCGGCCGAAGAGCGCTACGAGCACTCCTACGCGCTCGGGTGCCATCTCGGCGATCCGTGCTGGGAGGGGATCGCCGGCCGAGGCCGCGGATCCGTCGCGGCGATGCGCGGCGATGTGCGGGCCGCGATGGAGTGCTTCGTCGACGCGCGGACGCGGGCCACGCGGTTGCCCGACGCCTACCGCTGGGTCGACGGCTACATCCTTGACGCCCTCTGTGGCCTCGGTGTCGCGCATGACATCGACGCCACCCGCGGCTGGATCGGCCAGCTTGCTGCGCTCGCCGAGCGAACCGGGATGCGCGAGCTGTCCGTCCGCGCCTACGTCCATCGCGGACGGCTCGGCGACGAGTCGGCGCTCGCTGCGGGGCGGGCGCTGCAGGCGACGATCGACAATCCGGCGCTGGACGCGCTCACGACGTCGTCTGCGGCGCGGGGGTGACGGCGGTGGGAGCTGCTGCCGGGTCTACGTGTTCTGCTGCAGCACCCAGCCATTGCCGTCGGGATCACGGAACGTGGCGAAGCGTCCCCACGGCGCCTGCTGGACCGGGCCGCTGAACTGCACGCCGCGGGAGCTCAACCGCTCGACGTCGCCGTCGACGTCGTCGCTGCGCAGAACCGCTCCCTGCAGCGAGCCCGGCGGCGCGGCGGCAAACCACGTCACGAGCGCGATCGCCGCCGACCCCGGCGCCGGAGCCAGCTCGATCCAGCGGGCATCGGGCGCAAACGGGGCGTCACGCACGACCTCGAAGCCGAGGACCTCGGCGTAGAACCGCTTCGCCGCCGCCTGGTCGCTGACCGGAACCGAGACGAGCTGGATGGCCTCGATGCTCATCGGCTGCCTCCGAATCGCCGCGCGATCGCGTCGGCTACCTCGCTGGGGGCGTCCTCGACGAAGAAGTGCTTGGCGCGCGGCAGCTCGACGACCTCGAGATCGGAGAACGTCGCCCGCATTCGCGGCAGCACGGTCTTGGCGGGGAAGGCGACGTCGCGCAGGGGGAACGTCACCAAGGTGGGCTTCGTGCCGAGCTCGCGCGGCACCGCGGTGACGAGCTCGGCCAGCCACGGCCGCGCCGCCACGATCTGGCGCGGCAGCTCGGCCACCGCGACCCGCGCGTCCACCGTCGGCTGCACCGCGCGGTAGTGCTCCATCTCCGCAGCGGAGAGGGTGCGTGCGACGCCGGCCGGCAGCACGCGCTCGACGAACAGGTTGCGCTCGAGGATCGCGCGCTGCAGCGGGCGGCTGGACATGACCCGCGAGAAGACGCGCGCGCGGCGATCGGAGGGCCAGAACCAGGTGTTGCCGAGCACGAGCCCGCTCACCCGCTGCGGGTCGGCGCACGCGGCGGCGAGCCCGATCGGCCCGCCCCAGTCGTGGCCCAGCACGACGAGGTCACGCAGGTCGAGCGCGCCGATCAGCTCCCCGAGCACCGCGGCCTGCTCGGCCGGCGTGTAGCCGTAGCGGGGTGGTCGATCGGACAGGCCGAAGCCGGGCATGTCGATGGCCACGCAGCGGAAGCGGTCGCGCAGCGCGCCGATGACGTTGCGGTACAGAAAGCTCCACGTCGGGTTGCCGTGGCACATGAGGATCGGCCGGCCCGCGCCCTCGTCGACATAGTGGACGCGGCCGGCGGAGCTGTCGAGCCAGCGCGACGCGAAGGGGTAGAGGTCGGGCGACGGCGCGAACGCGGGCGCGTGCGCCGGGCCTTGCGTTGCCGTGGTCATCGGTCTTCCTTTCGTGACGGGTCGAGGTTGCGCCGCCGCTGCTCGAGCAGGCGCCGCTCCGGCTGCGTGCGCACGAGGTCGAGCGCGCGGTCGTAGGCCGCGCGCGCGGAGTCGAGGCGACCGAGCCGCACGAGCAGCTCGGCGCGCGTCGCGTGGAGGTAGTGGTAGGCGTCGAGGTCCAGCCGGTCGACGATCGCCAGCGCCGCCTCCGGCCCCTGCACCTCGGCGACGGCGACCGCGCGGTTCAGCTCGACGACCGGCGAGCCCGTGAGGCGGGCAAGCCGGCCGTAGAGGGCCGCGATCTGCGTCCAGTCGCGCGGCTCGTCGGCGTGTAGGGCCGCGATCGCCGCCTGGACGACATACGGGCCGCGGCCCTTCAGCGCCAGTGCCCGGTGCAGCGCGGACCGACCGCGCGCGATCTGATCGGCGTCCCACAGCGAGCGGTCCTGATCGCGCAGGAGCACGACGTCCTCGCCGGCGAACCGCGCGTCGCGGCGGGCGTCGTTGAGCAGCATCAGCGCGAGCAGCCCGAAGACCTCCGGCTCGTCGGGCATCAGCAGCGCGAGCGCCTGCTGCAGCCGGATCGCCTCTGCCGCAAGCGCGTTGCGCCCGCTGTAGCCCTCGTTGTAGATCAGGTACGTGACCGCGAGGACGGCGTCGAGGCGCTCGGGCAGCAGATGCGGCGGCGGGACGCGAAACGGGATGCCGGCCGTCTTGATCTTGTGCTTCGCACGGACGAGACGCTTGGCCATCGTCTCGCGCGGGACGAGGAAGGCGCTCGCGATCTCGTCCGTCGACAGCCCGCCGAGCGTGCGCAGCGTGAGGGCGACCTGCGCGTCGGTCGCCAGCGCCGGATGACAACAGGTGAACAGCAGCTCCAGCCGCTCGTCGGGGAAGGCGGTGGTCTCGTCGTCCATGGGCAGGTGCTCATCGGTCGACTCGGGCGTCTCCAGGAGCCGGGTCTTCGCAGCGCGCATGCGGTCACGGCGGATGCGGTCGATCGCGCGATTGCGTCCGGTGGTCACCAGCCAGCCCGCTGGGTTACGGGGGATCCCGTCGCGGGGCCAGCGCTCCGCGGCCACCGCGAAGGCCTCCTGGGCGGCCTCCTCGGCGAGGTCGAAGTCGCCGAGGAAGCCGACCAGCGAGGCGAGCACGCGGCCCCACTCGTCCTGAAAGACCCGGTCGAGAATCGCTACCGCTCCAGCACCGGGCGGATCTCGATCGCGCCGCCATGGCGGGCCGCCGGGATCCGCGCCGCGATCTCGAGCGCGGCGTCGAGGTCGGCGGCCTCGACGAGGTAGTAGCCGCCGAGCTCCTCCTTGGTCTCGATGAAGGGCCCGTCGGTCGTGAGGGTGCGGCCGTCCTGCACGCGAACCGTCGTCGCCGTCGTGGCCGGGGCCAGGCGGTTGTCGCCCCGGACGGCGGGATCCTCCGTGACCGCCATGTAGTCGCGGTGGATCGCCTTCTGCTCGTCCTCGGAGAGCTCGTTCCAGCCGCTGTCGTCGGCGTAGATGAGGAGCATGTACTGCATCGTCGTCCTTCCGGTTGTTATCCGTTCGACGTCAAGACGAACGAAAAACCGGCAGATGGACACCGGCGAGCCGAGCGGCCGCGAGGGGACGACAAAGCGCAGGATCGCAGGCCGACACGGTCGCTCTGCCTCGCCAAACGTCACGCAAGCGACAGTCGCGAGCGGCGACCGCCCGAGAGTGATAGGCGACGACCCGACAATCGGCGGCGGGCGGCTCAGGTCGCCAAGAGCTGGCGCTATCCGCCCGAGGGCGGCTATCAGCTCACGCCGGTTCGGCGTGCCGGTGGTGGGTCAGGTCTCGCTCATCGAGGGCCAGCTGATCGATCGCTTCGACAGCGAGGGCGGGACGTACCTGTCGCCGCAGGGGACCCCGTACGCGGCCCGCGGCACCCCACCCGAGAGCCTGAACCCGTTTCCGGGGGGCCAGCCGTGCAACTACTACCGCTACCGCGTGCTCAAGCCGTTCTCGGTCAACTCGGGACCGATCGCGCCGACGCTCGGACAGCCGGGGTTCGGCCTGCAGTACGTCCTCAGCAGCACGCTGTTCGCCGGCGTGACCGAGCGGGTCGACGTCAGCTACCTGCTGAGCAACGGGTACGTCGAGCGGATCCCGTACGCGCCGCCGAAGCCGGCCGCGATCCCGGTTCCGGCCGGCGCCTGAGGTCGGCGGCCGTCAGTCGCGCCAGTCAAAGAGCGCTTGCGTCGCGGTCAGCTCGAAGATCCGGTGGACCGGGCGCGGCCCGGGCACGAGGCTGAGCGAGCGGCCGTCGCGCTGCGCGGCCCGGTGCAGGCCGATCAGCAGGCGCAGCCCGGTGGAATCGATGAACCCGACCCCGCGCAGATCCACGACGATGCGGTCGTGACCGTCGTCGCGCAGCCGGCTGACCTCGCGCTCGAGCACGTCGGCCGACTGCAGGTCGAGCTCGCCGATCGCCTCCACGACGATCTCGCCGTCGCCCGGTACGACATCGACGCAGAACGGCTGCATCACGGTGATTGAAGACGGACTCAAGAGCGACACCCCTTCCGATTGCCCTGTTCGCCCACATCTATCGGCAGCGTTCGCGGCGGCCTTGAGTCATTCGTCGCGAAACTTGCTGAGGCTCACTTGTAGATCGCGATCGGCAGGATCACGGCTGCCGGCCCTTCGACCCTGCGGTAGGTCCGCAGTTCCTCGACCATCGTGCGGCGGGTGAGGCGCAGGCGCGCGAGCAGCCGGTCCGGGGTGACCCGCCGGATGGCGGCCGCACGAAACCGCGTCCAGGTCTGCAAGTCGCGAAACGGTCGGCCGCGAGGCGGCACGCGGTAGAGCACCTTGCCGATGACCGTGAGCTTCCCGACGACCAGGCTCGACTCGCTCGCCAGCAGCGAGAACTGCAGTGGAATGATCAGCCGAATCGGCGCTGGCTGTCCGCCGTCGACCGTCATCGCGACGGGGAAGCGCGGATCGTTGCCGACCGCCCTGCGCAGCCCGGCCCCGAGCGTCCCGGTCGCCGATGTCTCCGGAACCTGACGGACGATCTGGTAGAGGCGTCCCGCCTGCGGGATGCTGATGGGGGCGGTGATCTGCACGAAGTCGCCTTGGCGGACCGTGCTCCACTCGGCGCGGAACCTGTTTGCAGCAGCGCGGGAGTGGTCTGTGCCGGAATCGCGCGCCGCGAGTCCCGGCAGCCTGCGCAGGTCCTTCTCGTAGCGGAGGTAGCCCAGGAGGTTCACCATGCGGCTGGCGGTCGTGGAGGTCACGGTGCGCTCGAAGACGTCCTGCGCCTGGACCTCGCGCGCGACCTTCGACGGCGACGCGGCGATCTCGCTCGTGCGCTTGTCGACCCTGCTCGCCGACGTCTTCTCGAGCGTCGCGAGCCCGCGCTCGAACTGCGACACGTACGCGTCCACTCGGGCGCCGTCGAGGTAGAGGAACTCGCTTGGGGACCCCTTGCCCTGCCCGAGCTTGAAGATCTCGTCCGCGCTCGGTCGATCCGGGTCCCCGACATCGGCGAACGGAAGGTCGCCCCTGATGAGCCAGTACGCGGCGAAGAGGGTCAGCAACACCGTGGCGCCGACGAGAACAGCTTTCACAGTGACACCGTAGATCTCGCGCGGCGTTCACTGTGCGACGTGCGTCACATAAATGACTACCTCATGCCACTGCGGCGGTGCCCGCCAGCGACCGGTACGCCTCGGCAAGGCGCTTGACGCCTTCGTCGATGCGGTCGTTCGTCACGCCCGAGTACGCCAGGCGCAGCGTGTTCTCGCCGCCTTCGAGCAGGAAGTCGGTCCCCTTGACGAACTGCACGCCGCGCTCCGCGGCGGCAGCGAGCATCGCGGCGACGTCGGTGCCCTCGGGCAGCTCGACCCACATGAAGTAGCCGCCCTCGGGCAGCGTGTAGCGCGCCTCGGGGAGGTGCTCCTTCAGCGATGCGTCGAGCGTGGCGACGCGCTCGGCGAGCGCGGCCTTGACGGTCGCGATCGAGTCGTCGATCGCGCCGGAGGCGCAGAACTCGTAGACGATCGCCTGCGCGACCATGTTCGGCGAGATGTACGTGTTCGTCGCGAGCTTCGCGATCTTCGCGATGAGGTCCTGCGGACCGACGAGGTAGCCGACGCGGATGCCGGGGCACACGGTCTTCGAGAACGACGAGGCGTACACGACGGTGTCGTTCTCGTCCATCGAGAGCATCGTCGGCAGGTCCTCGCCGCTGAAGCGGATGTGCTTGTACGGGTCGTCCTCGAAGATCATGAAGCCGTGCTCGGCGGCCAGCGCGAGCAGTTCGGCGCGCTTGGCCTGCGAGAGCGTGTAGCCGGCCGGGTTCTGGAAGTTCGGGATGACGTGGGCGAGCTTCGGCGTCACGCCGCCCTCGATCAGGCTGCGCAGCTCCGCGACGTCGATGCCGTCGGTCTCGAGCTCGACCATCCGCACGGCGGCGCCCTTGGAGCGGAGGTTCAGCAGCGTGCGGTCGTACGTCGGCTTCTCGACGACGACGACGTCGCCGCCGGCGACGATCGTCTCGAAGAGGAACGCGTCGGCCTGCATGGAGCCGTTCGTGACGAGCACGTTCGTCTCGTCGACGCCGTGCTGCTCGGCGATCCAGCGGCGCAGCGGCACATAGCCGATGCTCGTCCCGTAGGCGGTCGCGCCGCCCGGGTCGTTGGTGAAGGCGCGGGTGGCGGCGTCGCGCAAGCCGTCGACGTCGACGATGTCCAGCGAAGGCGCGCCGCGCGCGAAGGAGATGGTGTCGGCCATGTGGGTGCGAGGGTAGCGGTCGGCCGTGCACGGGCTCCAACCGCCGGGGGCGTGAGCCGATGGAGCTGTTGTCCGCCGACCACCTGGGCGCGCTGATCGCGATCGCGGCGCTGTCGGCCGGGATGCTGGTCCTGGCGCGGACGCGACCGGGAGCCTGGCTCGTGCCCGCCTCGCGCGCCATCGCGATCGCCGTGTTCGCGGCCTACGTCACCGACCACGCGGTCGCCGCGTCGCGCGGCATCTGGTCGGTGCGGCTCTACCTGCCGCTGCACCTCTCCGACGCCGCGACGCTCGTCGCCGTGGTCGCGCTCTGGAGCGCGCGCCCGGCGCTTGTCGAGCTGACGTACTTCTGGGGGCTGACCGGGGCGCTACAGGCGACGCTTCCCCCGGACCTCGGCCACCGCTTCCCCGACGTCCTGTACGTCACGTACTTCGTGACCCACGGCGGCGTCGTGCTGGCGGCGCTGCTGCTCGTCGCCGGGCGCGGCATCGCGCCGCGTCCCGGCGCCGCGGCGCGCGCGTTCGCGGCCACGGCTGCGCTCGCGACAGCCGCCGCGGCCGGCTGTCTGGCGACCGGCGGCAACTACATGTTCCTGCGCCGCAAGCCGCCCGACTCGCTGCTGGACCTGCTGGGTCCATGGCCGGTCTACATCGCGGCGGCGGGGCTGCTGGCGGCCGCGATGTTCGCGCTGCTCGCGGTCCCGTTCCGCGGGCGCGCTCGAATCTAGAACGCCGTCGCGAGCGCGAGCGGGTAGACCGCGGCGGCCCCGCGCTGAAGCAGCTGGCCCCCCGTCATCGCGAGCGTCCAGCCGCTGAGGCGCACGTCGTCGAGCAGCAGGACGCCCTCCGGCGGCGGCTCGCCGGTCACGCGAAACGCGCCGCGCACGTTGGCGGCCTGCGACGCGGCGTTGGCCATCTCGCGCTGCGGCGGGCGCGCGCCCGTGCGCTCGAGCAGTGCGACGGACGCGATGCCGAGCGTCCCCGCCAGCCGCCTCGCGAGGTCCTCGACCACACCTGGGTACGTGACCGATGGCACGACGGTGATCCAGCGCACCGGCGGGTTCCACGCGCGCACGAGGCGGTCGACGGCGTCGAGCAGCTCGTCGGAGAGACGGTTCTCGTGCAGGCCGGCCTGCACGACCGGCGCCCAGCCGCCGTCGCCGAGCCGCGCCAGCGCGCGGCCCTCCTCGACGACGAGCTCCGCGGGGATCTTGCGCATCCGGCCCGCGGGATCGGGCGCCATCTTCTTGCACTCGAGCGTGAGCGGCTGCGAGCGCAGGTGGTCGATCGCCTGCCGCACGAGACCCGGATCGAGCGGGCCGTCGTAGCGCGGCCGTGTGCAGACCGAGCAGCGCCCGCAGTCCCGCGGGTCGGGGTCGTCGAGCTCCTCCTGCAGCGCGCGCATGAGACAGCGCCCGTCGTCGCCGAAGCTCGCCATCGTCGCCTGCTCGCGGCGGCGCAGCGCGGTGACGTGCTCGTAGCGCTCGGCGTCGTAGCTCCAGTCGCTGCCAGGCTCGCGGACCCAGCGGGTGCCGTCGCGCGAGACCGCGCCCTCGACGTCGAGCACCTTCAGCATCGCGTCGATGCGGCCCTTGCCGAGGTTGACCATCGCCGTCAGCTCCGGCGTCGAAGCGCCCTCGGCGCCGACCTCGTCGAGATGCTCGAGCACGCGATCGACGAGCTCGCGCCGCGGAAACGCCTGCTCGATGAAGAAGTCCTGGATGCGGCGGTCCTCGGCGCCGCGCAGCAGGACGACCTCGGCGCGGTCGATCGCGCGGCCGGCGCGCCCGACCTGCTGGTAGTAGGCGATGACCGAGCCCGGCGCCTGGTAGTGCACGACGAAGCCGAGGTCGGGCTTGTCGTAGCCCATCCCCAGCGCGCTCGTCGCGACGACGCACTTGAGGTCGTTGGACAGCAGGCGATCCTCCACGGCGATCCGTCGCTCCGTCTCGATCTCGCCGGTGTAGGCCTCCGCGGCGACGCCGTGCGCGGTCAGCCACTGCGCGACCTGCTCGGCGTCGCGCTTGGTCAGCGTGTAGACGATGCCCGAGCCCGGCATGTCGTTCAGGTACGTGGCCAGCCAGGCCAGACGGTCGGCCTGGCCGGGCAGCTCGACGACCTCGAAGCGCAGGCTCGTGCGCCCGAGCGGGCCCCGGTAGGCGACCAGCGGCGCGCCGCTGTGGCCCGCTCGCAGTTGCTCCTCGACGTCGGCGACGACGCGATCGTTGGCGGTTGCCGTCGTGCACAGGACGCCGACCCCCTCGGGCAGGCGCTCGAGCATGTCGGCGATCCGGCGGTAGTCGGGGCGGAAGTCGTGGCCCCAGTCCGAGATGCAGTGCGCCTCGTCCACGACGAGCAGCCCCACCCGTTCTGCGAACACCGGGAGCATCCGCGCGCGAAACTGCGGGTTGTTCAGGCGCTCCGGGCTGATCAGCAGCAGGTCGACGGCGTCGGCGTCGAGCAACGCCGAGATCTCGTCCCACGCGTCGCGGTTGGTGGAGTTGACCGTGTGGGCGCGGATCCCGAGCCGCTGCGCGGCGGCGATCTGGTTTCGCATGAGCGCCAGCAGCGGCGAGACGATGAGCGCCGGCCCGGCGCCGCGCTCGCGCAGCAGCGCCGTCGCGATGAAGTACACCGCCGACTTGCCCCAGCCGGTGCGCTGCACGCACAGCACGCGCGCGCGGTCCTCGACGAGGTCGGCGATCGCCTCGAGCTGATGCTCGCGAAACACGGCGTCCGGTCCCGCGAGCTCGTGCAGGAGCGCGGTGGCGCGCGTGGAGAGGGCGGTCGTGGCAGGCATCTCGGTCACTCTAGGTCGCGGCCCGCGAGAACTCGCCCCCGCGGCGCCGCGCGGATGCCGCCGGTGCAACTTGAGAAGGGTGAGCCTTCGAAACTTGCACCGCGACGGCGCGGTTTCACGAAGGTCGGCGCCGCCGCGGGGGTAAGGGTCCGGCTCGACCGCATGGTGACCGTGACGCCCTACGCCTTCCGCGACATCGAGCCCAACGACGCTCCGTTCCTGCTGGAGATGCTGCGGCTCACGGTGGCATGGCAC
>DASZDB010000715.1:0-1571 GCA_035942495.1 Solirubrobacteraceae bacterium | reverse complement strand
GCGCTCGGCGTCTACATCGGTTACCTGCGGCGCAAGACCGAGGACGGCGGCGAGCGGCGCCTGCTGCACACCGTGCGCGGCGTCGGCTACGTCCTGCGCGACCCATGACCGCGCTGCGCCACCGGCTGACGGTGCTCGCCGACGCGACCGTCGGCGTGACGGTCGTGCTCGTCGCGATCATCGCCTACCTCGTCCTGCGCAGCGAGCTGCGCGGGCAGGTCGACGAGGCGCTCAAGACGCAGTACGCGCAGGTCCTGCGCAGCGTCCGCAACGAAGGCATCGCTCGTTCGCGCGGCTACGACCTGCCCGCGCCGTCGCTGCGCGCGGGGGATCCGAGTGGCCCGGTGCAGCTCATCGCGCCCGGCGGCGCCGTCATCTTCCGCACCCCGGGCGCCGATCTGACGGTGCCGGTCGACGAGGCGGACCGGGCGCTCGCCAAAGGCGTCGGCGACCGGGTGGCCCTGCGCGACGCGCGCAGCCCCGACGGGGTGCACCTGCGCGTGCTCACGGTGGCGTTCTCCGACGGCGGCGCCATCCAGGTCGCGCGCAGCCTCGCCAACGTCGACGCCACGCTCGGGCGCCTGCAGCTCGTGCTCATCCTGCTCTGCGCCGGGGGGACGCTGCTGGCAGCGTTCTTCGGGCGCCTGTTCGGCAATCAGGTCATCCAGCCCGTCAGCGAGCTGACGGCCGCAGCCGAGCACATCACGCAGACCAACGACCTCGGCCGGCGCATCGAGGTCCGCAGCGACGACGAGGTCGGTCAGATGGCGCAGCGCTTCAACGCGATGCTCGACGCGCTCGAGCGCTCGCGGCGCGCGCTGGACGAGTCGGTGCACTCCCAGCGCCAGCTCGTCGCCGACGCGTCGCACGAGCTGCGCACGCCGGTGACGTCGCTGCGCACGAACATCGAGGTCCTGCTCGCGGAGGGCGGCGAGCTGCCGGCCGACGATCGCACGCGGCTGCTCGAGGACGTCCGCGCCGAGACCGAGGAGCTGACCGCGCTCATCACCGACGTCATCGAGCTCGCGCGCGGCGACGAGCCGCTGCAGGGCGTCGACGACGTGCAGCTCGACGACGTCGTCGCGGAGGCCGTCGCGCGGGCCCGGCGGCGCCGGCCGCGCACGACGTTCGACGCCGCCCTCGAGCCGACGGTCGTCGAAGGGCTGTCCGAGCGCCTCGGCCGCGCCGTCGACAACCTGCTCGACAATGCCGCCAAGCACGCGCCGGAGGGGACCGTCGTCGACGTCGTCCTGCGCGGCGGCGAGCTGACCGTCCGCGACCGCGGGCCGGGCATCCCGGCCGACGAGCGCGAGCATGTCTTTGACCGCTTCTACCGCGGCGCGACCGCCCGCGGACGACCGGGCTCGGGTCTCGGGCTGGCGATCGTCCGGCAGGTCGCGGAGACGCACGGGGGCTCGATCTCGGTCGAGGAGGCGCCGGGCGGCGGAGCGCTGTTTCGGCTGCGGCTGGCCAGTGCCGGTCGCACGCCGGCACCGGCGGCGGCATCCGGCGAGCAGCCCGAACCCGCCGCGCCGCCGGCCGCTCCATAGGCGTCGTCGACCGAACGTCTC
>DASZDB010000714.1:0-1521 GCA_035942495.1 Solirubrobacteraceae bacterium | reverse complement strand
CCTGCTCAGCGTCGCCGTCGACCTCGCCAACCTGGCGGGCAACGTCTCCGACGGCATCCACGTCGCCTCCTGCGGCGGTGTCTGGATGTCGCTCGTCAACGGCTTCGCCGGGCTGCGCGACATCGACGGCTTCGACCTGCGCTTCACGCCGCGCCTGCCACCCGACTGGCGCAGCATGCGCTTCCGGCTGATCTTCCGCGGCAATCGGCTGGAGGTCGAGATGACGCAGGAGGCGACGACCTTCACCCTGCTGGACGGCTCGCCGCTGACGCTGGAGAGCGACGGCGACAGCTTCACGGTGCACCCCGGCGAGCCGGTCGTCGTGCCGGTCGTCGTGCCGGCCGCGGCCCCCGTCAGGGGGTAGCGTCGTGCTCCGACGCGAGGAGCAGCGATGAGCGACATCGGCGGAGCATTCGAGCAGTACCGGGAGATCGAGACCGGTGATGCGTTCACCCCGCAGGGCCCGTATGCGCTGAAGGTCGAGCTCTCCGAGACATCGGTCATGGCGCGCAACGGGGCGATGGTCGCCTATCAGGGCGACGTCCGTTTCGAGCACAAGGGCGGCGGCCTGGGGCGCATGCTCAAGAAGGCGGCGAGCGGCGAGGACCTGCGCCTCATGCAGTGCTCCGGCAGCGGCGAGCTGTTTCTCGCCAATCAGGCGATGCTCGTGCACGTCCTGCGTCTGGACAACGAGTCACTGACCGTCAACGGGCAGAACATCCTCGCGTTCGAGGATCAGATCGAGTGGGACGTGACACGGGTCAAGGGCGGTGCGGCCGGCATGCTCGCCGGCGGCCTGTTCAACATCGTGCTGCGCGGCAGCGGCCTCGTCGCTCTGACCTCCGACGGCCAGCCGATGCGGCTCGACGTCTCAGAGGCGCCGACGTTCGCCGATCCTCAGGCGGCGATCGCCTGGTCCGGCGGCGTCACGACCACGCTGAAGACCGACGTGCAGGCCAAGTCGCTCATCGGCTTCGGCTCGGGCGAGAGCGTGCAGCTCGGCTTCTCCGGCCAGGGCTGGGTGCTCGTGCAGCCGTCGGAGGGGCGGCCGGTGGTGGTGCCGGGCTGACGCGTGGGGCGGCCCGGGTTCGCGTTCGCGGCCGCGGGCGGCGGCTCGGAGGAGTCGGCTGGCCTGAGTCCCGCCGTTGCGTCCCGCGGGCCGGGCGGGGGTCGTGCGCGAAACGTCCCTCACGTGGACGCAATCCGCAAGACCCCGCAAGACCGACACCCACCCGCCGGCCCTGGCCCACACGCGACCGCCTCAGACTCTCACCCCCTCGAAGCCGCCGTTCGCCGACAGCGACACGCGCGCAGCGCGGCAGCGCAGCGAACTGAGGAGCAACTGTCAGGGTCGTGCGTCCGTACGCGCGTCGGCGCCGTGAGACGTTCGGTCGACGACGCCTATGGAGCGGCCGGCGGCGCGGCGGGTTCGGGCTGCTCGCCGGATGCCGCCGCCGGTGCCGGCGTGCGACCGGCACTGGCCAGCCGCAGCCGAAACAGCGCTCCGCCGCCCGGCGCCTC
>DASZDB010000713.1:0-4385 GCA_035942495.1 Solirubrobacteraceae bacterium | reverse complement strand
CGACATGAGCGCGCGCACGCACTACCTCAACGCGCGCGGCACGCTGAACAAGCTGCTCGACTGGCGCGTGCTGCCGGTCATCAACGAGAACGACACGACGACGACCGACGAGATCTCCTTCGGCGACAACGACTTCCTCGCCGCCCAGGTGGCGATGCTCGTCGGCGCCGACCTGCTCGTGCTGCTGACCGACGTCGAAGGGCTGTTCACCGCCAGCCCGCGGACCGACCCCGACGCGCGGCTCGTCCCCTCGGTGACCGACTTCGCCGCGCTCGGCGACCTGACGATCGGCCACACGACCTCGCCGCTGGGGACCGGCGGGATGCGCTCGAAGGTCGTCGCCGCCGAGATGGCCACGGCCGGCGGCATCGAGACCGTCATCTGCAGCGGGCTGCGCGAGGGCGCTCTGGGCGCCGCGCTCGACGGGGAGCAGGAGGGCACGCGTTTCGCTGCCGGCGAGACGCGCTACTCGTCGTTCAAGCTGTGGCTGCGCTACGCCAAGCCGGCCCGCGGGACGGTGGTCGTCGATGCCGGCGCGGCGCGGGCGCTGCGCGATGGCGGCACGTCGCTGCTGCCGGTCGGCATCACCGAGGTGCGCGGCTCGTTCGACGCCGGGGACGCCGTCCAGGTCGCGCACGGCGCGATCGTCATCGGCAAGGGGATCTGCAACTACGCCGCAACCGAGCTCGGCAAGGTCAAGGGGATGAAGTCCGCGGCCGTGCGCGACGTGCTGCCGCGCGCCACCGACGAGGCGATCCACCGCGACTACTTCGTGCTCAGTTGAGGGACTGACGTACCCTTCGTCCATGGCGACCGCGACACGCTCGGTACCTGAGATCTGCGCGGCGGCACGCGCCGCGGCGCGCTCCCTGGCGGCACTCGACACCGACACGAAGAACGCCGCGCTGCAGGCGATCGCCGATGCGCTGATCGCCCGCACGGACGAGATCGTCGAGGCCAACGAGCAGGACATGCAGGCGGGTCGCTCGGCCGGTCTGGGCGCGGCGCTGCTCGACCGCCTGGCGCTCGACCCCGCGCGGATCGCGGGCATCGCCGCGGGCACGCGCGCGATCGCAGCGCTGCCGGATCCCGTCGGCGAGGTGATCGAGGGCAAGCGCCTGCCCAACGGCCTGGACGTGCGCATGCTGCGGGTCCCCTTCGGCGTCGTAGCGGTCGTCTACGAGGCGCGGCCGAACGTCACGATCGACGCCGCCTCGCTGTGCCTGAAGTCCGGAAACGCCGTCGTCCTGCGTGGCTCGTCGTCTGCGGCGCACTCCAACGCCGTACTCGCGGCGATCGCTGCGCAGGCAGCAGGCTCGGCCGGGGTGCCCGAGGGCGCGATCGGCCTGGTGGCCGGCGGCGGCCGCGAGGAGCTCGCCGAGCTGGCGACCCAGGATGGCGTCGTCGATCTGATCTTCCCGCGCGGGGGAGAGGGGCTGAAGGCGGCGCTGAAGGCCGTCGCGACGGTGCCGGTGATCTACGCCGCGTCGGGCAACTGCCACGTCTTCGTCGACGCCTCCGCCGATCTCGATGCGGCCGAGGCGATCATCGTCAACGCGAAGGTCCAGAAGCCCAGCGTCTGCAACGCGGCGGAGACGCTGCTCGTGCACCGCGCGGCGGCGCGCGCATTCCTCCCGCGCGCGCTCGCGGCCCTGCAGGGGGCCGGGGTGCAGTTGCGCGTCGACGGTGCAACGCGCGCGCTCGCCGGCGACCTTGCCGCCTCGCTGCAGGACGCGAGCGACGAGGACTGGGACACCGAGTTTCTCTCGCTGGTGCTCGCCGTGCGGGTCGTCGACTCGGTCGACGAGGCGATCGAGCACATCAACCGGCACGGCTCGGGCCACTCCGAGGCGATCGTCACGCGCGACACGGGCGCGGCGCGCGCCTTCGAGCGCGGGGTCGACGCGGCCTGCGTGTACATCAACGCCTCGACGCGCTTCACCGACGGCGGCGAGTTCGGGATGGGGGCGGAGATCGGCAACTCGACGCAGAAGCTGCATGCGCGCGGGCCGATCGGCGTGCGCGAGCTGTGCACGCTGAAGTACGTGGTCGCCGGAGACGGCCACGTGCGTTCGTAGCTCGCCGCGTGGCCCGGATCGGGATCCTCGGCGGGTCGTTCAACCCGCCCCACCTGGCTCACCTGGTCTGCGCGTCGGAGGCCGCGGCGCAGCTGTCGCTGGACCGCGTGCTGCTGACGCCGGTTGCGACGCCGCCGCACAAGGAGGCCGAGCAGGACCCCGGGCCGGAGGTGCGCCTGGAGCTCTGCCGCCTGGCGATCACCGGCGACGACCGGCTCGGCGTCTGCGATCTGGAGGTGCTGCGCGGCGGACCGTCCTATACGGTCGATACCCTTCGGGAGCTTCATGCGCGCACGCCGGAGGACGACCTGACCTTCATCGTCGGGGGCGACATCGCCCTCGGACTCCCGAGCTGGCACGAGCCGGAGGCGGTGCTCGGTCTGGCGCGGCTGGCAGTCGCGGAGCGATCGGGATCTGGTCGCGAGGAGATCACCGCGCGGCTCGCGGAGGGCTTCGGCGAGGCGGCAGCCCCCGTGTTCTTCGACATGCCGCGCCTGGACATCTCGTCGTCGCAGATCCGGCGCCGTGTCGCGCAGGGAGACCCGATCCGCTATCTCGTACCTGATTGTGTTGCCGAGCGCATCGCTCGGGGAAGGCTCTATCGATGAACCCAGACCAGCTCGCAGAGACGATCGCCGCGCAGGCGGCGGACAAGAAGGCGATCGACGTCGTGGAGCTCGATGTGCGCGGCGTCGTGAACTACACCGACTTCTTCCTCGTCTGCTCGGGCAACACGTCGCGCCAGGTCAAGGCGATCCACGACGGCATCCACCAAGCGCTGAAGGACGAGCACGGCCTCCTGCCGCGCCGCGTCGAGGGCCAGACCGAGGCGAGCTGGATCCTCATGGACTACCTCGATGTCGTCGTGCACATCTTCACCCCGGAGGCACGCGACTTCTACCGCCTCGAGCAACTCTGGGGCGAGGTGCCCGCGCGGGCGATGGAGCCCGCCGCCTCCTAGGCCGCTCGCCGCGCGCGGGCAACGGTCTGCGCCGCCACGCGCAGGTCCTCGATCAGGATGTCGCGCTGCGCCTGGCGCGTCTCGCCGTCGCGGCCACGCAGGATCGACGAGGGGTGGATCGTCGCGATGACGACGGGCGCGAGATCCGAGTCCAGGGGCCGGCCGTGCTCCGCCATCAGCTTGAAGCCCGAGCCCAGCAGTGACTTCGCTGCGGTCGCGCCAAGCAGCACGAGCGCCTCGGGCCGCAGCAGGTCGAGCTCGGCGAGCAGCCACGGCCGGCAGGCCTTGATCTGCTTGGCGTCGGGCTTCTGGTGGATGCGCCGCTTGCCGCGCTCCTCGAAGCGAAAGTGCTTGACGGCGTTCGTCACATAGGCCTCGGCGCGGTCGATGCCCGCCACCTCGAGCGCCTGGTCGAGCTCGCGGCCGGCCGGCCCGACGAACGGCCGACCCTCGCGATCCTCCTTGTCGCCGGGCACCTCGCCGACGAGGACGAAGGTCGCGTCCTCGGGCCCCTCGCCGAACACCGTCTGCGTCGCGGGCTTCCAGAGGTCGCACCCGCGGCAGCCGTCGGCGGCGTCGCGGAGGGCTTCGAGCGTGCGGCGGTCGGGGAGAAACGGCGTCGCGTCGAAGGGCTCATCCGCCATGCCGCAACGATTCCCGCTGCGCCGCGCCCGCAAGCCTGGAAAACCAGGCCTACGGCGGCGTGTACGCGGAAGTGGAGCTGAGGGGGCTCGAACCCCTGACCTCGTGACTGCCAGTCACGCGCTCTCCCAGCTGAGCTACAGCCCCAAGCGGGTAATCGGCAGCCATCTTAACACCGAGCAGCTGTCCGTTCCGCGCGGCGGCCAGCCGCAGGTGCACGTGTGTACGGCCGTCGAACTCGCGGATCGGAAGAAAGAACGAGCGGTTCAGCTCGCGGCAGTACGCGGCGATGCCGTCGATCTCGCTTGCGCTGTACGTCGTGCGGATGTAGCCACGCGTCGCGCTGTGACGGCACGTACGCAGGCGGATCACGATCACGTCGCCGTTGCGCCGCGCCCACTTGCATTGCACGCGCAGCAGGCGCCGCCCGTTGTCGAAGATCAGATCGCAGCGTGCGCCGTCGATCATCGGGCGGTAGACGTCGATCCCGAGATCCGCCGCCTCTGCGGCGATCTTCAGCTCGGCCAGCCCGCCCTTCTGACTAGACGACAGCTCCGTGACAATACGAACACTAGTTCGTATGGCGGACGGGCAAGTGGGCAATCGCTGTAGAAGCGGCCGCTTGCGAGGTGTTGGGACGGGCCGCCGCGTGCGCAGCTAGAGTCGATGACGCTGCCATGGCGACAAACGTTCCCGGGCTATCC
>DASZDB010000712.1:0-2615 GCA_035942495.1 Solirubrobacteraceae bacterium | reverse complement strand
GGTTGGCGAGGCTCAGCGCCTCCTGAGAGGCAAACGCGACGCGCGCGGCGTCGCGCTGGGCCGTGACGGCGACGATGAGCACGATTAGCGCGGCGCCGAGCAGCAGGCCCGCAGCGGCGCTGAGTGCCACCACCTTCGTCGTGATCTGGGTCCGGAGGCTCCGTCGCAACACGAGAAACGCCCCATTGCGCGGGGACCGGGCAACTGTACCTCGACCCCCAGCGCGATGGGCGCGTTCCCTCGGGGTTCGGTTAGCCCCACCCCGGGCAGGTGCGACCCGTATTGCGACGCCACCGTTCTGTGACGACACTCACAGGGTGTCCCCCAGCGTTCTAATCGTCGACGACCACGCCGCGTTTCGCGTCGGCGTGCGGGCGCTGCTGTCCGTCGACGGCTACGACGTCGTGGGCGAGGCCGCGGACGGCGCCGCCGGCCTGAAGGCCGCCGCCGAGCTGAAGCCCGACGTGGTCCTGCTCGACGTGCGCCTGCCCGACATGGACGGCTTCCAGGTCGCCGGGGCGCTGGCGGCGCGCGGCAGCACGGCCGCCGTGGTGCTCACGTCGAGCTCCGATGACCCGCTGTACCCCCAGCGCGCGACGTGCTGCGGGGCGCGCGGCTTCGTCGCCAAGCACGACGTCTCGGGACCCACGCTGGACCGCCTGCTGGGCGCCGCGCCGGTCTGATCGGTCGCGGCCGACCGCTCCGGCTGGCAGGCTACGCACATGCGCGTGGTGATCGCCGACGATTCGGTCCTGCTGCGAGCGGGTCTCGCCCGCCTGCTCGAGGACGCCGGCTTCGACGTCGTGGGCCAGGCGGCGGACGCGGAGGACCTGCTGCGCAAGGTGCGCGCCCACAAGCCCGACGTCGCCGTGACCGACATCCGGATGCCGCCGACGCAGACCGACGAGGGCCTGCGCGCGGCCCAGCAGATCCGCAGCGAGATGCCGGAGATCGGGGTCATGGTGCTTTCGCAGTTCATCGACGAGGGCTACGCGCTCGAGCTGCTGCAGGGCAGCGCCGAGGGCGTCGGCTACCTGCTCAAGGATCGTGTCGCGGACATCGACGCGTTCCTCGACGCTCTGCGCCGCGTCGCGGGCCGCGGTTCGGTGCTCGATCCGGAGGTGGTCTCGCAGCTGCTCGGCCGGCGCCGCGGCGACGACCCGCTGGAGCGCCTCACGCCGCGCGAGCGCGAGGTTCTCGGGCAGATGGCGCAGGGTCGCTCCAACGGCGCGATCGCCCGCGACCTCGTCGTCACCGAGCGCGCGATCGAGAAGCACGTGACGTCGATCTTCAGCAAGCTCGGGTTGTCGGCCGCCGACGACGGGCACCGGCGCGTGCTGGCGGTGCTGACGTACCTCAAGGGCTAGCGGACAACCGCGCGCCATGGTGCGGTTAACCGCACCATGAGACGCGTGCTGGCCCCATCGTCGCGGTGCGCGGGCGGTGGGAGGCTGCGCCCATGCAATCGAACGAGCGTCCCAGTTACGCCGAGGGGCTGACGACCACTCCTCAGGTCCGTCCCGGCGAACTCATCCGGACCGCCCGGTTGCCGATCACGAGATCCCACGTTCGCGACGGGACCCCTCCCCGTGTCCGCGTTCGCAGCTGAGCAACCGGCGGCGGTCGACCTCCTCCCCGACCGCCGCCGGCTCGCTTTGCGCCTCGCGCTCGTCGCAGGCGTCATCGCCGCCCTCACCTTCGCCGTCGCGTCGCTGCCCGGACTGGGCGACGTCCGCGACCGCCTCGCTGACGCTTCCGCCGGATGGCTGCTCGCCGCCGCGGCGCTGCAGTTCCTCTCCTGCCTGGCGTTCGTCGCGGCATTCCGCGGCGTGTTCTGCCACCGCCTGCCGTGGCGTATGAGCTACGAGGTCGGGATGGCCGCGCAGGGCACGAACGTCCTGCTGCCGTCGGGCGGCGCGGGCGGCCTCGCGCTCGCTGCGTGGGCGCTCAAGCGCGCCGGCATGCCGACGGAGCGGTTGGCGCGCCGCACGGTCGCCTTCTACGTGCTGACGAGCTCGGTGAACTTCTTCACCGCGGTCGCCGCCGGCTTCGCCCTCGCGATCGGCGGCGGTGCGCTCCTCTGGACCGCGGGGCCCGCGGTCGCGGCGGCGGTCGTCATCGGTGCGGTGCTGGCGCTGCCGCGCCTGTTCACCCGCCCGCGCGAGGGCCGCGCGGGCCGCGTGCTCGCCGCGCTGAGCGCGGGGATCCGCGACGCCGTGCGGCTCGTCCGCGCCGGCCACCCGCTGATCCTCGCCGGCGCGATCGGCTTCATGGTCTTCGACCTGCTCGCGCTCGGCGCGGCGTTCGCCGCGATCGGCGCGCTGCCGCCGATCGGCGTGCTCGCCCTGGCGTACGTCCTCGGCCAGCTCGGCGGCCTGATCCCGCTGCCCGGCGGCGTCGGCGGCGCCGACGGCGGGCTGATCGCGGCGCTCGTGCTCTACGGCACGCCGCTCGGCGCGGCCGCCGCGGCGGTCCTCGCCTACCGCGCCTTCCAGCTCGGCCTGCCCGCGCTGCTCGGCGCCCTCGCCGTCGTGCGCCTGCCGAAGGTGCTCGAGCACGCACCCGACGTCGGCGCGCTGTGCGAGCCGCGCCGCGTCGCGGTCGCCGTCGCCGCC
>DASZDB010000711.1:0-3078 GCA_035942495.1 Solirubrobacteraceae bacterium | reverse complement strand
CCGGTGCCGGCGCCGACGTCGATCAGCGTGCTCGACGTGTCCGTCAGACGCCGCAGCCGCCGCAGAAACGGGTCGCGCTCGGTGTTCGCGCGCCGCACGGAGGCGGCGTAGCGGCCGGCGCGGCTGTCCCAGAAGCTGCCGCTCACGCAGCCCGCGGCGGGGGACAGCCGCTCGAGCTCGGCGAGCCGATCGGTGACCAGGCGCCGCCAGCGCGCCGCGGCCGGGCCGTCGCCGCTGCTCACGGACCGGCGATGCGGTCCAGCTCGGCCCGCAGGTCGACGACGATGCGCGCGATCTGCTCGCCGCTGCGCTCGAGCGCGTCGACGTGCGCGCGAGCCTGCGCGATTGCGTCGCGGTCCTCGCGATCGCTCGGCCAGACCTCCATGAGGCGGTCGGCGAGATCTGCGATCTCGATGCCGTTGAGCCGGTCGAACCCGAGGATGCGCTCTCGACGGCGGGGCACCGCCACAGACTAGATGGCGTGCCGCCGCGCCTGTCGGCCCGACTGCGACCGACGAAGGCCGGCCGCACGGGGCGGCCGGCCTTCGGAACATCATGGCGCCGAGGCGGCGCCGGAACGGCTCAGGCGGCGGGCTCGAGCTCGAGCTGCTGCTCGAGCTGGCTCTTGTTGCGCGTCGGGCGCAGGCGCTTGGCCTCCGCGCCGTTGTTGAAGAGGATCAGCGTGGGGATCGAGAGGATCCCGTACTGGGCCGCCGTGATCTGGTTCTCGTCGACGTTGAGCTTGACGATGCGCACGTCGTCACGGCCTTCGGCGATCTCCTCGAGCAGGGGAGCGATCGCGCGGCACGGGCCGCACCACGGGGCCCAGAAGTCGACGAGGATGGGCGTCTCGGACTCCATGACCTCGGCCTGGAAGTTGTCGTCTGTGACTTCGATGATCGAACCGGCCATAGATGTCTCCTTGCGTCGTAAGCTGCGACCCACTATACAAAATGAAGCGTCAGAGCTTCTCGCGGGTCGACGCCGGCCTACCCGCCGAGCCAGCGCAGCAGGCCCGGGCTGACGTAGACCTCGACGAAGGCCGAGGCCACGAGGACGGGAAAGGCGAGCAGGACGGTTACGACCGTCGCGGCCAGCAGCTCGTGCCAGTTCCTCTGGCGGCTGGCGATCATCCAGGCCGCGAGCGGGAGAAAGAGCGCGACGAGCTCGGGCAGCGCGTGCGGCAGCAGGCCGATCAGCAGCAGCCCGGGCGCGATGTCGAGCTTCGCGGCGAGCGACGCGGTGCCGCCGCCGAGCACGAAGGCCTGCGTCACGAGCGAGAAGGCCGTCGCGCCGATGACGAAGGCGATCGCCAGGGGCCCGGCCTTCTCGTGGATCCAGCGCCAGACGCCGCGTTGCCTCTGCGCCTCGAGGGGCAGCGAGCTGCCCGCGATGAAGCCTGCCACGCAGGCCATCGCATGCAGCGCCAACACAAGCGAGTTGCGCCCCAGGACATGCAGGACCTGCCCGAGGTCGGGCCGGGCGCTGAGCCCGAGGAACGACGCGCGCGGGTCCGGCACCGAGGCGATCGCGACCACCCAGACGGCGAACAGCAGCGCCACGGTGATCGCGAAGGCGCCGGCGAGCCAGCGCCCGATGATCGGGCCCGGCCGGTCGTTCCATTCGTCGAGCGTCGCCCGCGTGTCGGCAATGCCGCGTACGAGCGCGAGATCGGAGGCCTGCACCGACCCCGCATCGGCGCCGGCGCCCGCGTCCTGCGATCAGCGCCCGCGACGTTGGCCGGATGTGCGACCGACGCGCAGCTGCGGCACGAGCCACGCGGCTTCGCCGGCGATCCGCCACGACATCTTCGAGCGTCCGAGGCGGCGGTCGCGAAACACGATCGGCAGCTCGACGACTCGGAAGCCCGCGTGGATCGCGCGGTGCGTCAGCTCGACCTGGAAGGCGTAGCCGCGCGAGCGGACTGTCGGCAGGTCGATCGCCTCGAGCACCTCGCGGCGAAAGCACTTGAAGCCGCCGGTCAGGTCGCGCACGTCTACACCGAGGACCTTCCGGGCGTACCACGAGCCGCCCCGGCTGACGAGGCGGCGCACCGGGCCCCAGTCGGTGACGCCGCCGCCGGCCACGTACCGCGAGCCAAGCGCCACATCGGCGTCGGCGATCGCCGCGAGCAGCCGCGCGAGGTCGTTCGGGTCGTGCGAGAAGTCCGAATCCATCTCGAGGATGAACCGGGCGCCGCCGTCGAGCGCGCGGGCGAAGCCGGCGAGGTAGGCGGGACCGAGCCCTTCGCGGGTCGTGCGATGCAAGACCTCGACGTCGGCGTGCTCGGCGGCGAGCCGGTCGGCGATGTCGCCCGTCCCGTCGGGCGAGCCGTCGTCGACGATGAGGATCCGGTGATCGCCGGGCATCGCCTGCTCGAGCACCTCACGCGCCGCCGCGACGATCGAAGCGATGTTCTCGGCCTCGTCGAACGTGGGCAGGATGAGCCAGACGGCCGCGGGCATCTGCGCGACTACCCTACGTGCCCGATGCGGTCGGACCCCTCGAACCCCGAGATCGCGGCCGCGTTCGACGAGCTGGCCGACCTCTACGAGCTCGACGGGGCGATCGTGCACCGCGTGATGGCCTACCGTGCCGCGGCGAAGGCGGCCCGCGAGGCGACGGTGTCGGTCGCGGCGCTCACGCGCAAGGGCACGGTGACCTCGTTGCCCGGCATCGGCAGGACGCTCGAGGAGAAGCTCGTCGCGCTGCTCGAGACCGGCTCGATCCCCGCCACGGTCAAGCTGCGCGCGAAGTACCCGCCCGGCCTGCTCGACATGACGCGCCTGCCGGGCCTCGGGCCCAAGCGCGCGCGCAAGCTCTTCGACGAGCTCGGGATCGACTCACTCGACGCGCTCCGCGTCGCGGGGGAGGGTCAGCAGCTGCGCGACGTGAAGGGCTTCGGGCCGAGCCCGGGCAGGCGCGTCATGTCCAGGAGCCCCGGCGTGTACTTCGCGCGCAGCTTCTCGGCCGCGGGGATCGTGCCCGTGTCGAGCAGCGCGACGAGCTTCTCCTCGAGCGTCTTGCCGATCCCGGGCAGCGACGTGACCTCGCCGCGGCGCGTCAGGCCGGCGACCG
>DASZDB010000710.1:0-3098 GCA_035942495.1 Solirubrobacteraceae bacterium | reverse complement strand
GCGGTTGGCATCACGCGCAAGCAGGCGCTCGCGTTTCGCCTCGCGCGTCACCACCTGCTCGAACGTCTGGGCGCCGACGGCGCGCAGGCCGCCGCGGTGGTGGGGCTGCAGGACACTCCACCCGGCACCGCCGCACTGTCGCTGGCCGCACGCGCCGAAGCCGATCCCGAAGCACTCGGCGAGCTCGTGCTCGTACCCAGCATCCGCGGGGCCCCGCTGGCTGTGGCGCCGCAGGATCTCGCCGTGTTCACCGCCGGGCTCGAGCCGCCCGACGAGGCGGCGGCGAAGGTCGTGGTCGGCAACGCGTGGAAGTCGCTGGACGGCGTCACGGCGATGGAGGCCCTCGACCGCGTGAGCGAGGCCGTCCACGACAGCCTGCGCGACGGCCCCCGGCCGCGCGACGAGTTTCACCAGGCGCTGCGCGAGCGTCTGCCCAAGGAGCTGCTGTGGTGGTGCAGGGGCTGCAACAGCCACCACGTGCACCCGTCGCTGTGGCGAGCGACCGGCATCCGCGGCGTGCTCGCAATCGTCGGCCGGCACGGCCGCAGCGCCGTCTTCGGCCTGCCGCCCGTTGCGCCGGCGGTCGCGGACCCGGGCGCGGAGCTGGCGCGGCGGTTCCTGGGCGCCTACGGCCCGGCCCGGCCGAAGCTGTTTGCGGAGTGGGCCGGGTTGGCCACGTCCCACGCCGCGGCGCTGTGGGACCGCGCGGGCGAGCTCGCCGAGATCGACCTCGACGGTACGAAGGCCTGGGCGCTCGCCGAGGACAGCGCGGCGGTCGTGGAGCAGCGGTCGATCGAGGGCGTGAGGCTGCTGGCGAACCTCGATCCGCTCAACGCCGGCCGTGACCGCGAGCTGCTCGTGCCCGCTCCCGCGCTGCGCAGGCGGATCTGGAAGGTGCTCGGCGGTCCCGGCACCGTGGTCGTGCGTGGCGAGGTCGCCGCGCTATGGCGCGCGACGAAGCAGGGCAGAAGGCTGCTCGTCACGGTCGATCCGCTCGCCAAGCTCGACCGAGCGGCCGAGGACGAGTTGGCCGCCGAGGCCGACCGCATCGCCCCGTTCCGCGGCGCTGACGCCGCGCAACTGCGCATCGGCACCGTCTGACGAACCGCTCGAGCAGCCGCCCGTCGAGCATGTCGGCGACCGCCGAACAGCCGACGCCGCCAAACGCATCGCCCACGGGAAGGGGAGAGGCACGCGACAGGCGCGGGTGCGGGGCGGCGGCATCGGTCCGCCGCCCCACCACCCTGCGGTCTGCGGTCGCGTCAGGTATCGGGAGCGCGACTCGCGGTTCCTAAGCTCTCCGTCTCGTCTCCGAGGCGTAGGCTGCCGGTCTGGATGGGGGAGGGGTCTCCAGCCGGCGGTTCGGGAACCTGCGGAGCATTGTTCACCCGGCACCTCAATGCCGGGTAAGGAAACTATGAGGAAGTCGTTAAGGTTTTGGCGTCGCGCGGCTCAGCGCGCGTGGCGGCCAACGCCCACCAGATCGCCAGCGGCTGCAGCGCCAGGCGCCCCCACAGCAGCGCCGGCGACAGGCCCGGATAGCGATCGGGATGCAGCGCCATGTGGACGTTCGCCGGGAAGACCGCGACGAGCGTCGCGGCCAGCCAGAAGCCCGCGAGCCGGCGCGTGCGCTCCGGGACGACGCCGAGCGCGCCGGCGATCTCGGCCGCGCCGCTGGCCAGGACGAGTTCGCGATGGGCGGGGACGTATCCGGGCATGATCTCCTCGTACATCGCGGGGCGCAGGAAGTGCAGGGCGCCCGCCGCGGTGAAGAACACCGCGAGCAGCCGCTGAGACCAGGTCATCGCGCGCGCAGCCCGTCGAGCGCGATGTCGAGGTAGCGCTTCCAGTCCAGCGCCGCGCCGGCGCGTTGGGCGGCGGCGATGTGGCCGAAGCCGCACATGATCGTGCTGATGTCGCCGAAGGTGACGTCCGCGCGCATCTGTCCGGACTCCTGCGCGCGTGCGAGCAACGCGGACGTCGCCGCCGCGAGGCGATGCTGTCCGCGCGAGGCGGCCTGCACCGCGGTCGGATGGCCGCCGACGATCTCGCACCACGCCACATCAGCGGCGACGGTGTCGGCGATGCGCCAGATCGTCGTGGTGAACGCCTCCCAGCTGTCGCCGGACGCGTCGTCCTCGAGGGCCGCCTCGACCGTGTCCGCGAGCCGCTCGAAGTGCTCCTCGGCGAGCGCGGCGACGAGCGCGTCCTTCGTCGGGAAGTGACGGTACAGCGTCCCGACGCCGACGCCCGCCCGGCGCGCGATGTCCTCGACCTGGGCGTCGAGCCCGGTCTCGGCAAAGGCCGCCGCCGCGGCGGCGACGACCCTCGCGCGATTGCGTCGCGCATCGGCGCGCAATGGACGCTGCGGGATGGTTGACAAGCGGAACCGTCCTTCCGTACGCTGCCCCGCGTCTAAGCGGAACCGTTGCTCATGTTAACGCGAACAGCCCGGGAGTACCCCCGATGACCGATGCCGAGGCCGCACAGCGCCGCAAGTGGCTCGCGCTGGCCCTATTGGCCAGTACGCAGTTCGTGATCATCCTGGATGCCGCGATCGTCAACGTCGCGATCCCGTCGATCGGCCGCGACCTGCAGTTCTCCGAGGAGAACCTGACGTGGATCCCGAATGCCTACGCGCTGACGTTCGGCGGCTTTCTGCTGCTCGGCGGCCGGATGGCGGACCTGCTCGGGCGCCGGCGCCTGTTCATGATCGGCCTCGTGCTGTTCTCGGTGGCGTCGTTGCTCGGCGGCCTGGCCAACAGCGAGGAGCTGCTCATCGGCGCGCGTGCGCTGCAGGGCCTCGGCGCCGCGCTGCTGGCGCCGTCGGCGCTGTCGATGGTGACGAACATGTTCGCCGAGGGATCCGAGCGCAACAAGGCACTCGGGATCTGGGGCGCCGTGTCGGGATCCGGCGGTGCCGCCGGCGTGCTGCTCGGCGGCATCCTGACCGAGTACGCCGGCTGGGAGTGGGTGCTGTGGGTCAACGTGCCGATCGGCGTCATCGCCGCGATCCTCGCGCCACGGCTGCTCGTCGAGAGCCGCCGCGACAGCGACCTGCGCCACTTCGACGCCCTCGGCGCGATCACCGTCACCGC
>DASZDB010000709.1:0-1599 GCA_035942495.1 Solirubrobacteraceae bacterium | reverse complement strand
GCGCCGAAGCCCGGACCGCCACCGCCCGCGGCCGAGCCCGAGCCCGTCGGCGCAGCGCCCGCGGCCGCCGCTCCGCGCAGCCGCGAGCTGCGCCAGACGCCGGCCGCGTCGCGGCAGGTCAGCACGCTTCCGTCCTCACGGCTGCGGGCGCCGTCGCATCGCCTGCCGTCCGAGCTCGTCGTCGGGATCATCCTGCTGCTGATCGCGGCTACGGCCGCCGTCCTGCTGGTGTTCGGCATCCTGCGCGTGGCCGTGACGGGCTGACCTCTCGCGCGTCCCGCGGATCCGTCGCGCCGCCGTGAGCCTCGCCGCCGCCCTCGCCGCCCTCGATCGCAGCGCGATCGCACGCGATGTGAGCCGCCTCGTGCAGGAGCGCAGCATCACCGGTCATGAGCGCGGGGCCGCCGCGCGCACCGTCGAGCTCGCGCACGACCTGGGCCTGCGTGCGACGCTCGACGAGCACGACCTCGTCGCGCTGCGCGCACATCCCGGCCACCCCGGCGAGGAGGCGCCGCGCACGGAGCTCGTCGGTGCGACGGTCAGCCTGCCGGGCAGCGATCCGCTGGCCGCCCGGCTGTGCGTCAACGGGCACATCGACGTCGTCACGGCGGGCGCGGAGGCATGGGCGCGCGACCCGTGGGGCGGGGAGATCGACGACGACAGCGTGCACGGCCGCGGCGCGGTGGACATGAAGGGCGGCGTCATCGCGGCGCTGCACGCTCTCGGCGCGCTGCGCGCAGCCGGGATGCGCCTGCCCGGCGACGTCGTGCTGCAGGCCGTTGCCTCCGAGGAGGACGGCGGCCTCGGCGCGTTCGCCGCACTGCAGCAGGACGCGAACTTCGCCGCCTGCCTGATCCCCGAGCCGACCGGGCTGCGGATCGTCTGCGCGCACGGCGGCGCGCTGACGTTCACCGGCGTCGTGCGCGGTCGCAGCGCCCACGCGGCCGAGCGTCTGGAGGGGGTGTCGGCGATCGACCGCTACCTCCCGATCCACGCCGCCCTGCACGCGCACGAGCACGCGGTCAACGCGCGGCCGCGCCACGCGCTGCTGGCCGGCGTCGAGCTGCCCTATCCGCTGCTCGTCGGGCGGCTGGAGGCCGGCCGCTGGTCCAGCCAGGTGCCCGACGAGCTGCGCTTCGAGGGGCGCCTCGGCGTGCCCGTCGGCGAATCGCTGCAGGACGCGCGGGCGGGGCTCGAGCGCGCTGTCGCCGATGCCACCGACGACGCCGGGCCGCCGGTGCAGATCACCTGGACGGGCGGCCAGTTCGGGCCAGGCGAAACCGATCTGCACGATCCGTGGGTCACGCTCGTCCGTGACGCCGCCACGGCCGAGCTCGGCAGCGCTCCACCGCTCGTCGGTGTCGGCTACGGGTGCGACATGCGCCTGTACCGCGACCGTGGCATCCCCTGCGTGCTGTTCGGACCGCGCGGGATCCGGCTCGCGCACGCCGCCGACGAGCGCGTCTCGATCGACGACCTCATGATCGTCGCGCGCGTCATCGTGCGCAGCGCCGTCGCGTTCGCCGCCCACCACGGCTGATCGCGCTGAGCGCTACGGCGTCGTCGTGGCGCCGGTGGCGGCGGAGGTGCTCGGCGGGG
>DASZDB010000708.1:0-2612 GCA_035942495.1 Solirubrobacteraceae bacterium | reverse complement strand
GCCGAGCTCGGCGCGCGCAAGGCCGACAACCTGCTGGCGACCGGCGCCGAGGCGATCGCCGCGGCCAACCCCGGCTGCACGCTGCAGATCGCCGCGCACCTGCAGCGCAAGGGCCGCCCTCTGCCGCTGCTGCACCCGATGCAGCTGCTGGCGCAGTCGATCGGCGGCGACGACGCGGGCGGCGGGCTGCGCGCCGCGGCGGCCCGATCGGCCCGCCGCCTGCGCGCGCTGCTGCCCTCACGCTGAGCGCCGACGGGTGGACTGCGCGGTCTTCCTCAAGGCGCACGGCACCGCCGAGCGGCCGATGGCCGACCAGTGGCTGGCGGCGGGAAGCTGGCTCGTCAGCCCCGGTCGCACGGCGTTTGCGCGCCGCCCGCGGATGACGACCGGTGACCGCCTCGTGCTCTACGCCTCGGTGTGGCAGCGGGTCTTCGGCATCGCCGAGGTCATCTCCGAGCCGACGATCGAGGATCCGATGGCGCAGCGCTGGCCGTGGTCGGTGCAGGTCGAGCTGCTGCTCGTCGTGCCGGTGCTGTCCAACGCGCCGCCGGCCGAGGCGATCGGGGTCGCGCCGCGCTCGATGAGCCAGCACAGCCACATCCGTCTGGAGCCGCGCCATCTCGAGCGCGCGGTGGAGGCGCTGAGCGGCGTGGGCCGCTGAGCGCGCCACAGCTCGCGCCCGCGGTCGTATGGCACCCTCCACGCGTGACCCGCGAGCTGTACATCTGCGTCGACGTCGAGCCCGACGGCCACGTCCCGGGACCGAGCTCGATCGTCTCGCTCGGTGCGTGCGCCGCGGCGCTGCGCGACGAAGCCGGCGCCGTGACACCGCTCGCCGCCGACAACGACGCCAACACGTTCTACGCCGTCCTGCGCCCGATCAGCGACCGCTACGTCGAGAAGGCGCTGCGCGTCACCGGCTTCGACCGCGCGACGCTCCTGCGCGACGGCCGCCCACCCGAGGAGGCGCTGCCCGAGTTCGCCGGCTGGCTCGACGCGCTCGCCGCCGAGCATGACGCGCTGCCCGTGCTCGCTGCGTACCCGCTGGGCTTCGTCTGGCACTTCACCCAGTACTACCTGCACGAGTTCGCCGGCCGCAGCCCGTTCGGCCAATCGGCGCACCTCGACATGAAGTCCGCCTACGCGGCACTCGCCGGCAGCGCGGTGCGCGACGCGATCAAGCGCCGCATGCCGAGCGCGCTGCTCGGCCCGAAGGACTCGAAGACCCACCACGCGCTCGACGACGCCCAGGGCCACGTCGACCTGCTGCTCGGGCTGCTGCGCTGGCACGAGCGCGCCCGCTGACGCGCGTCAGCAGCCTTCGAATATCCGCTCCTGGCGGGCGTAGCCGATGATCCCGGACTGCCCGTAGATCGGGCGGTAGGACCGGCTCGAGCGCTCGGAGGTCACGCGAAACGGCTTGCCGGCGTCGTCGACGGTGATCGTCGCCGGATCGCCGTCCTGGTTGCGCACCGTCAGCTCGGCGACCCAGGCGACGCGGTGGCGGCGCGTCGCGGCCTGCAGCTCGATCACCTGCTCGTCGGCACGACCGAGCTCGAGGGAGAGCGTCTTGGCGCCGCGTTCGCCGGCGCCGACGTAGCGCGTCGCCGCGCGCGGCGAGTCGAGGTTGAGCTTCGCGCGGCGAACCGGCTGCACCTCGCAACCCGCCTCCGCGGTGAACCAGCCGCGCAGCGGCCGCGCGTCGCTGATGACCCTCGCGCGAACGCGATCGACCGTGACCGGCTCGTCGGACAGCCCGCGCAGCGAGAGGCGCACGATCTGCGGGCTGCCGGGGAGCCCGCCCTTGCTGACGGCGCTCTCGGGCTTTGTGATGAGGTTGTTGCGCGCGACGCGGGTGAGCTTCGACGGGTCCCGGAAGCGCTTGCGGGGAACGACGTAGTACGGCGCGTACGGGTGCGCGCTGGCGAACGTCCCGGGCGGGAGGACCGTGACGCCGAGGCGCGGCGCGGCCGCGCCCTCGTCGTCGAGCAGCAGCGTCTTGGCGGCGTAGGCACCGGCCGCGAGGAGCGCCACGGCTCCGATCACGGGCGCACCGCGGCGCAGGCCCTTCCATGCGAGCGACGGCAGCCGCCGAACCTTCTTCAGCACCGGCGGCAGCCTAATGCGCCGCGCTGTGCTGTGCGTCATCGCACACGCGCGGCGACCTCACGCGGCGTGCGACGCCTCCGCCGGGCGGGCGGGGGAGCCCCGCCCGGCGGTGCTGCTGCGTCTGGGGGTGGGTGGCGGCTCAGTCGACGGCGCGGTCCGGCGGCACGAGCTGCACCTCGCCGGGCCCGCCGGGCATGAACGAGCCGGGTCGCGGCGCCATCTCAAGCCCGCCGCCGAAGCGGTGGTGGTGGCGGCCGCGCAGGCGCAGGCCCTTCGCGGAGCCGATCGCGGTCACCTTCTCCGAGATCCGATCAAGGATCGCGTCGGCCTGCTTCCGGGTCAGGTCGCCGTCCTTGACGGCTTTGTCGAGCCGTGTCTTCGTCGCGGCCCTGACGGCGGCACGGACCTCCGCCAGCGTCTTGCCGTTGGCCTTCGCCACATCGGCGACGGACTTGCCGGCCCGCAGCTGCTCCTTGAGCTTCGCCTCTGTCGTGCCCGCCGCC
>DASZDB010000707.1:0-4118 GCA_035942495.1 Solirubrobacteraceae bacterium | reverse complement strand
GCGCCTCGCGTCCACCAACCCGAACATGCAGAACGTCCCGATCCGCACCGAGCTCGGGCGCGAGATCCGCGGCTGCTTCGACGCCGCGGAGGGCAACCTGCTGCTCAGCGCCGACTACTCGCAGATCGAGCTGCGCGTGCTTGCCCACATCGCCGACGAGCCGGTGCTCAAGGAGATCTTCGTGCGCGGCGAGGACGTCCACACCGCGACGGCGTCGAAGGTGTTCAACACGCCGCCCGAGCAGCTTGACCTCGGCCAGCGCTCGCAGGCGAAGATGATCAACTACGGGATCGTCTACGGCCTGAGCGACTTCGGCCTTGCGGACCGCCTCGGAATCGCGCGCGAGGAGGCCAAGGAGATCATCGACACGTACCTCGAGCGCTTCCCGGCGGTACGCGCCTTCATCGAGGGCACAATCGCGAGCGCGACCGAGAACGGCCACGTGACGACGCTGTGGGGACGGCGCCGCCAGATCCCCGAGCTCAAGGCGCGCAACTGGCAGGTGCGCACGCTCGGCGAGCGCCTGGCGGTCAACACCGTCATCCAGGGCACGGCGGCCGACGTCATGAAGCTCGCGCTCGTGCGCGTCGACGCGGCCCTGCGCGACTCGCCGGTGCGCCCGATCCTCACCGTCCACGACGAGCTGCTCTTCGAGGGCCCGGCCGGCGAGCTCGAATCCCTCCGCGAGCTCATCCGCCACGAGATGTGCGCGTTCTGGGAACACGACCCGCCGCTCGGCGTCGACATCGGCATCGGCCCGACCTGGATGGAGGCGAAGTAGCCGTGGACCGTGGGGCGGCCGTCGTCCTGACGGCGTTCACCGGTGGGCTGGTCGCGCTGCAGGCGCCGGTCAACTCGGTGCTCGGCCGCGCGGTCGGGACGTGGCAGGCGGCGTTCGTGTCCTTCGCCATCGGAACCGTCGCGCTGGCGTTCATCGCCGCGCTGGCATCCGGCGGCCTGGGCGACGTGTCCGGCGTGCGCAACGTCTCCTGGGTCTACCTGACCGGCGGCCTGCTTGGCGCGGCGTACGTCACGACGATCCTCGTCACGGTCCGGACGCTCGGCGCGGGCGGCGTCGTGGCGGCGACGATCGCCGGGCAGCTCGCGGTCTCGGTCGTCGTGGACCACTTCGGGCTGATCGGCGTGACGAAGCAGCCGGTCACGCTGGCGAAGGTCGTCGGCGTGGTCCTGCTCGGCCTGGGGACCTACCTCGTCGTGCGTGATTGACGTCACGCAGCGTCGTGCAGCCCGGGCGTAGGCTCGCGCCATCCGCTGAACCCTGCGCCTTCGGCGCCGAGAGGAGAGCTGAGCGATGGCTGCCACGCAAGTCGTCTCGCGGGAGAACGTCGAGACCTGGGCCGAGGGCTCGCCGAAGCTGCTGCTGTTTCGCAAGGCCCTCGAGGGCATGCAGCGCATCTCGGAGATCTCCGTCATGGACGAGCGTGGCTACCAGTGGGCGGCCGGCGTCCACGGCGGCTTCGGCGGCATGCCGTTCTGCCACCACGGCGATGACCACTTCCTGACCTGGCACCGGCCGTACCTGCTCGACATCGAGCTGAAGCTCCGCGCGCAGATCGCGCGCTTCGCCGACCGGGCGACGGCCGACGAGTGGCGCCTGCCGTACTGGGACTGGGCGGCGCCGGACGTCAGCGGCATCCCGGCCTCCTTCGCCGCCGAGACCTACGACGACGGCGGCCAGCAACGGCCCAACCCGCTGCTGGGCCAGCCATACATGCTGCCGTTCCCCGTCGAGATCGACCCGGGCGACTTCACCTGGCGCCAGCCCCGGCAGATCGAGCGCCTGCGCGCGTTGCGGCCGCTCGTCGAGGCGGCGTTCACGCAGAGAAGCTTCCACGACTTCAGCACGGCGCTGGAGGACCCGCACAACCGCGTGCACGGCTGGACGGGCGGCTTCATGGCGACGTACCGCTCTGCGTTCGACCCGCTCTTCTGGGTGCATCACGCGAACATCGATCGCCAGTTCTGGCAGTGGCAGCAGGGGCCCGGGCACATGTCGTCGATCCCGCGCGCCGTGCGCGACTTCCCGTGCCAGCCGTTCAAGTTCCGCGACATCCGCGCCGAGGCGTTCTTCGACACGCGCGCGCTGGGCTACACGTACGCCGAGGCGCGCCGCCTCGTCGTCGTGCCCGATACGCCCGAGACCGCCGAGCCGGGCGCGCCGACGGCGCCCGTGACGTTCGCGTTCGGCGACGTCCTCGCCGGCTTCGCGCGCGCGCGGATCAACGTCCACGGCGTCCGCCACCCCGAGCAGACGTGCGAGCTGCGCTTCTTCGGCAACCGCGATGCGCCGCCGGACGCGACCACCGCGCTGACTGACGAGGAGCGCTACCTCGGCTCGTACATGCTGCTCGGGCACGGGCCGTGTCCCGGCGCGCCCGGCCACTGCGACCCCGACCAGCAGACTGGCGCCAACCTGCGCCCGCCGCATCACCTCGCGCCGTTCGACATCTTCATCGACGTCACCGGCGCCCTGCGCCTGCTGGCCGATGCCGCCGACGGCGACGGCCCGTGGCAGCTGGTCGGTCAGCTCATCGTGGTCGATGCGACCGGCGCGCCGCTGCCGACCGCGACTGTGGCGTTCGACAACGCGTCGCTGACGTTGCGCTGAGCTGCGGCTCAGGCGGCGGCGCGAGCGGCGGGCTCGGGCTCGTCGGCCGCGATGTTCGCGCGCGCGGCCTGCGGCCACGCGCCCTTGAGCACGTACTGCGGCGGGCAGATGTCGCGGTAGTTGCCAAACGCCCACTTCACGAGCGCGGGCGGCGAGATCGCGCGGATCGCCGGGGTCAGCAGGCGCGTCGGCGTGATCCGCCCGACCCAGTTCTGGACGCGCAGCAGCCAGCGGTACTGCCAGAGGTGATCGTCGGAGAACGCGCCGTAGCGCGTCAGCGCCTGCTCGCGCGTCTGGCGGCCGTCGACGACGTCGACGAGCTCGCGCCCCAGCGCGAGGCCGAAGTAGAACGCGGGGCGGATGCCCTCGGCGGTCGTCGGCAGGCAGTGGCCCGCGGAGTCGCCGACGAAGAAGATCCCGTCCTCGACGGCGGCGCGCAGCTGGTGCGGGATCCAGTTGCCCTGCCAGCGCTCGGCGGGGACGCCGACGTCCTCGGCGAGCTGCAGGGTTGGCGCCTTGACGTGGTCGCGCGGGTCGAAGGAGCCGACGCCGACGCGCAGCTCGCCGTCGGCCGGAAACGACCACGAGTAGCCGCGCTTGACGTACCTCGGGTCGATCCACAGCTCGAGGTCCTTGCCGCCGGCGTGCGGGTGGACCTCCAGGCCGCGCGACAGGCGCGCGTTGGGCGGCTGGATGTTGTCGCCGGCGCCGAGGATCCGCCGCCAGCCGAGCGCGTCGACGATCAGCGGCGCGCGCAGGTCGCCGCGGTCGGTGTGCACGGCGAAGCCCGTGCGGCCTTCGACCGTGGCCGTCTCGAAGACCGCCGAGCCCTCGGACTGCTCCCGTAACAGCGCGCAGATGCGGCGGTAGTCGAACGTCGAGAAGGTGAACGGCAGCGGCCAGCGCTGCGTGCGACCCGGGGTGTGGACGACGAGCTCGCCGAACGTCTGCTGCACCGCGTCCATCAGGCCCATGTACTCGAGCCAGGTGGTCGGCGCGGCGCAGGCGCTGGTCTGTCGCTCGCCGATCTCGTAGCGGTCGACGATGAGCACGCGGGCGTCGGTCCGCGCGAGCTCGCGGGCGACCGTCAGGCCGGCGAAGCTCGCCCCGCAGATGACGACGTCCCATTCCCCCTGCAGGGGCGTGCGAGCGTCGCCTCGCTTCGTAGCTCGAATCGGCATCGCGGCGGGATTGTAAAGCGGGGATGTGGCCGGGGCGGGCGCGCACGGTCTTCTCGGCGCGCGGCCGGTCGCGATGTTCGGGCGCCTGGCGCGGGCGATGATCCGCCCGATCGGCCCGAGGAGCGCTAACCTCCCCCGCACATGACCACCATCACCGAGGCTGCACCCGAAGCGAAGGTCGTCGCCGGATCTGACGGCCTGCTGCTCGAGATCGACGGGCAGATCGTTCCGAACTACGACGCCACGTTCACCCTCTTCGAGGAGGGCGAGGTCGTCACCGGCATCGTCGTCCGCATCGACAACGACGA
>DASZDB010000706.1:0-2708 GCA_035942495.1 Solirubrobacteraceae bacterium | reverse complement strand
GGCGGCGCGTAGCCGCGCAGGATCTGGCGCGCGACGGACTGGCGATGGACCTCGTCGGGTCCGTCGTACAGCCGCGCGCCGCGCGCGAAGCGGTACATCGCCTCCAGCGGCATGTCGGTCGAGTAGCCCAGCGCGCCGTGCACCTGCAGCGCGCGATCGACCACGTCGTGCAGCACCTGCGCGCCGTAGAACTTGATCAGCGAGACGTCGGTCCGCGCGGCGGCCGCGCCCTGCGTGTCGATCTTCCAGGCGGCGTGCAGCGTCATGAGCCGCGCGGCCTGCATCTGGGCCGCCGAGTCGGCGATCCAGTTCTGCACGGTCTGCTTCTCGCCCAGCAGCGACCCGTGGCTCTCGCGGTACGTCGCGCGCTCGCAGAGCATGTCGAACGCGCGTTGCGCGACGCCCAGCCAGCGCATGCAGTGGTGGATCCGGCCCGGCACGAGCCGCGACTGCGCCAGCAGAAATCCGCCGCCGCGCGGGCCGAGCAGGTTCTCGGCCGGCACGCGCACGCTTTCGTAGACGATCTCGGCGTGCCCGCCGAGCCGGCCGAAGTGCTCGGCCGGATGCTCCATCGTCGGCACGTCGCGCAGGATGCGGACGCCCGGCGTGTCGGCCGGCACGATCAACATCGAGGCGCGCTGGTGGCTGCGCGCCTGCGGATCCGTGACCGCCATGACGATGAGAAAATCGGCCACCGACGCGTTGGACGAGAACCACTTGTGGCCGTCGATGACCCATTCGGCGGCGGCCTCGTCGAGCACCGCGCGCGTCTGCAGCAGCGTCGGGTCGGCGCCGGCGGTGCCCGGCTCGGTCATCGAGAACGCCGAGCGCAGGTCGCCCGCCAGCAGCGGGTGCAGCCAGCGCTGCTTCTGCTCGTCGGTGCCGGCGAGCGCGATGAGCTCGGAGTTGCCCGAGTCCGGCGGCTGGTTGCCGAACGCGCTCGGGCCGAGCGGCGAAGCGCCGAGGATCTCGTGCATCAGGCCGAGCTTGACCTGGCCGAAGCCCCGGCCGCCGAGCTCCGGCGGCAGGTGCGCCGCCCAGAGGCCGCGTTCGCGCACCTGGTCCTGCAGCGGCGCCAGCGCCCGGTCGATCTGCGCGCGATCGAGGTCGAGCGTCTCGAGCGGCCAGATCTCGTCGCGGACGAAGCCGGCCATCCAGTCCAGCTGGGCCTGGAAGGCAGGCTCGGTGGAGAAGTCCCAGGCCATCGGCGCAGACCAGGGTACGCCGCGTACCGGCACGACGTGCGCGGTTGATTAGTCTCAGGAGCGATGGCGCCGCGCCACCTCGACAGGCTCTCCGCGATCGACGCGTCCTTCCTGCACCAGGAGGGCGCTACCTCGCACATGCACATCGGCGCGCTGGTCCGTGCCGCGGGACCGGCGCCGGCGTACGACGACTTCCTGGACTCGATCCGCGCGCGGCTGCACTACGTGCCGCGCTACCGCCAGCGGCTCGTCTACCCGCCGGCCGCGACCGGCCGGCCGCTGTGGGCCGACGACAGCGACTTCAACCTCGAGTACCACGTGCGTCACACGGCGCTGCCGGCGCCGGGCAGCGACGAGCAGCTCATGAACCTCGCCGCGCGCGTGTTCTCCCAGCAGCTGGACCGCTCCAAGCCGCTGTGGGAGCTGTGGCTCGTGGAAGGCCTCGCGGGCGGCGGCTTCGCGCTGCTGTCCAAGAGCCACCACGCGATGATCGACGGCATCGCCGGCGTCGACCTCGGCACGGTGCTCTTCGACCTCGGCCCTGAGGGGCGCCCGCCCGACGAGGGCCTCGAGCCGTGGATGCCGGACCCGGCGCCCAGCCCACTGGACCTGCTCAGCGCGGGGATCACCGGAATGACGAAGGCGACGCTGGGCGTGACAGCCAAGGCGCTCGGCGCGCTGAGCCGGCCCGAGCGCGCCCTCGAGGATGCGAAGGTCGCCATCGAGGGCCTCGGCGAGATCGTCTGGGCCGCGGCGAACCCCGCGCCGCCCTCGCCGCTGAACGTCGAGATCGGCCCGCACCGGCGCTTTGCCGGCGTCTCCTGCGAGCTGCAGGACTTCAAGGACGTCAAGAACGCGTTCGGCGGCACCGTCAACGACGTGGTGCTGGCGGTCGTGGCCGGCGCCCTGCGCCACTGGTTGCACTCGCGCGGGGTGCGCACGCAGGGTCTCGAGCTGCGCGCGCTCGTGCCGGTCTCGGTGCGCCACCGCGATCCGGTGCAGAACGGCACGGGCAACCGCCTCGCGGTGATGCGCGGGCCGCTGCCCGTGTACGTCGAGGACCCGGTGCAGCGGCTCGCCGTCGTCGCCGCCGCGATGGACGACCTCAAGGAGTCAAAGCAGGCCGTCGGCGCCGAGGTGCTCACGAGCGTGCAGGGCTTCGCGCCGCCGACGATCCTCGCGCAGGCGTCGCGGCTGAACTTCTCGACGATCCTCTTCAACCTGCTCGTCACGAACGTACCCGGCCCGCAGTTCCCGCTCTACGTCCAGGGCCGCGAGATGACCTCCGTCTTCCCGATCGCGTTTCTGCCCAAGAACCACGCGCTGGCGATCGCGATCATGTCCTACAACGGGCAGATGAACTTCGGCCTGCTCGGTGATTACGACGCGATGCCCGACCTCGACGAGTTCGGCGAGGCGATCGAGGCGTCGCTCGCCGAGCTCGTGTCGCTGGCCGCGCGGCAGGCGCGGAGCGGGGCGGTCGCCGGCTAACGCCGGCGGTCG
>DASZDB010000705.1:0-1780 GCA_035942495.1 Solirubrobacteraceae bacterium | reverse complement strand
CCTGCTCGCGCTGCTCATGGCGGCCTTCACGGCGGGCTCCTACGCCGAGCTCGTCAGCAAGTACCCGCGGGCGGGCGGCGCCGGCCTGTACGTGCACCGCGCCTTCAAGCGCCCGTTTCTGAGCTTCCTCGTCGCCTTCGCCGTCGTCGTCTCGGGCATCACGTCGGCCAGCGCGCTCGCGCGCGCGTTCGGCGGCGACTACCTGAGCACGTTCGTCGACATCCCGGTCGTGCTCACGGCCTTGCTGCTGCTGGCACTCATCGCCGCCGTGAACCTGCGCGGGATCGCCGAATCCGTCCGGATCAACGTCGGCTTCACGCTCGTCGAGCTCAGCGGGCTGATCCTGATCGTGCTGATCGCGGCCGTCGCGCTGGGCCAAGGCGACGCCGAGCCCTCGCGCGCCTTCGAGTTCAAGGACAACACCTCGATCTTCGCCGCCGCGCTGGCCGGTGCCGCGCTCGCGTTCTACGCGCTGATCGGCTTCGAGGACTCCGTCAACGTCGCCGAGGAGACGAAGGACCCGCATCGCGCCTACCCCAAGGCGCTCTTCGGCGGCCTCGCGATCGCGGGTGTGCTGTACCTGCTCGTGACGATCGGCGCCTCGATGGTCGTGCCGACGGGCGACCTGACCGACTCCGACGGACCGCTGCTGGAGGTCGTCAAGCAGGGCCCGCTCGGCATCCCCGAGAAGCTCTTCTCGGCGATCGGCCTGCTCGCGCTGTCAAATGGCGCGCTCATCAACATGATCATGGCCTCGCGGCTGCTCTACGGGATGGCCGAGGAGGGCGTCATGCCCGCCCCGTTCGGCCAGGTCCTGGCGGAACGCCGCACGCCGTGGTTCGCGATCGCCTTCACGACCGCGCTGGCGGCGGTGCTCGTCTCGACGGGCGATCTGGCCTCGCTCGCCGATACGACGGTCCTGCTGCTGGTCGTCGTGTTCGCGATCGTGAACACGTCGGTGCTCGTACTGCGGCGCGAGCCCGTCGAGCACGAGCACTTCGTCGTGCCGTCGGTCGTGCCCGTCATCGGCGTCGCGATCTCGCTGGCGCTGCTGACGCAGATCGAGTCCGAGACCTACGTACGCGCGGCGCTGCTCGTCGCGCTGGGTGCGGCGCTGTGGGGGGTCAACTGGCTGATCATCCGCCGCCAGGGCCCGCCGCCGCGCGAGGGGGCGCCTACGGCGCCGCCGTCCACTTGACGGTGCCCGACGAGCAGGACTGGATGACGTTGCCGCTGAGCTTGTCGACCGTGCGATCGCTGAGTGAGAACGTCCCCTTCGCGCCGGTGGCGCCGAGCGTGGCGGTGAAGCGGTCGTCGAGATAGGTGAACGTCGCGCCGTTGTCGATCTTGTCCTTCTCACGGTCTGAGACACGGCCCTTGGAGTCGATCGCGATGTTCGTGCGCGGCGCCTCGATGCCGATCGAGCGCTTGCCGTCGCTGCACCTCACCTGCTCGCCGAACATCGCGCGCGAGATGCGGCGCCGGTCGCCGGACAGGCGCAGGACGATCGGCCGCCTCGGCCCCGTGCTGCGCTGTGCGGTCACGCCGAAGTAGCGCGCGCGGGGTCGCCCGTCGCGGCTGCCCACGTCGCCGTTCGGGCGCCGCGCGCTGAACGCGATCTTGCCGGTCTTGCACGTCTTCGTCTCGGCGCTGTCGGAGGACTTCACGAGCGTCGCCGAGAGCGTGCCCTCGACGGCGCGCTCGCTCGTGAACGAGCCCGTCAGCGCGAAGGTCGTCTTGACCTTCTCGCCGGGAGCCGGCGTCTGGGACTCGCTGCCGT
>DASZDB010000704.1:0-2246 GCA_035942495.1 Solirubrobacteraceae bacterium | reverse complement strand
CGCAAGCAGGTCACGATGACCGTGCCGTTCATGCGCGCCTACACCGAGCTGCTCGTCAAGACGTGCCACCGCCGCGGCGCCCATGCGATGGGCGGCATGGCCGCGCAGATCCCCAGCCGCACGGACGAGGCGGCGAACGAGAAGGCGTTCGCGGCGCTGCGCGCGGACAAGCGGCGCGAGGCGACCGACGGCTTCGACGGCACCTGGGTCGCGCACCCCGACTCGGTCGGCGCGGCGATGGAGGAGTTCGCCGCGGTCCTGGGCGACCGGCCCCACCAGCTCGAGCGCCGCCGAGACGAGGTCGACGTGAGCGCGGAGCAGCTGCTCGACGTGCCCGCCACCGAGGGCGACATCACCGAGGATGGCCTGCGCAGCAACATCAACGTGGGCATCCAGTACATCTCGTCGTGGCTGCGCGGCAACGGTGCCGCCGCGATCCACGGCATGATGGAGGACGCCGCCACGGCGGAGATCGCTCGAGGCCAGGTCTGGCAGTGGGTGCACCACGCCGCCGAGCTCGAAGACGGACGCACGATCACCCCCGAGCTCGTGCGCGAGCTCGAAGCCGACGAGCTGGAGAAGATCCGCCAGGAGATCGGCGACGACGAGTGGTTCGAGACCGAAGGGCGGCCGGATCTCTCACGCGAGATCTTCGAGGAGGTCGCGCTGGCGCAGGAGTTCGTCGAGTTCTTGACCCTGCCCGCCGGCGAGCGGCTGCAGGAGATCTCCGGCTAGCGGCGCCACTCGAACGCCCCAGCGACGGCCGTTCGCGAGGATTGCACTGCCGAAGGTCCGGGCGCGCTCATGACGGGGGCCAGAGGTCGCCATCGGCGATCTCCAGCAGGTTTGCGGCCGGGTCCTTGAAGTAGAACGACCGCCGGCCGTCCCAGTCGTGGTCGTGCACGATTTCGACCCCGGCGGCCTCGAGCAGCTCACGCCAGTGCTCCAGGTCGCCGGCGCCATCGACTCGCAGGCAGGCGTGTCCCGCTCCTCTGGTCCCGTGGTCTGCGATCGGGCCCGTGCGGAGAGCGAGCTGCTCGCGATCGAAGAGGAGCAGGACCCCTCCCCCGATTCGAAATGCGATGCCGTCCTTCCACCGCGCGACGGCTTGCAGCCCTAGCACGTCGCCGTAGAAGCGCTCGATAGCCTCGCGCTCCGCGCTTTCGTGGTACAGCACCGTTTCGAGCACGCCGAGGAGCTCTGGCCTGCGCATGGCGGGAGGCTACCCGCGACGCGGCGGCGTACCCGTCGCAACTGCCACAGCGGAACGCCTGCCGGCACGTGGCCGCGCGGTCGGCGGCGCCCCGCGGGCGCAGCCCGGCACGCGCTATGTCTGCGAGCGGCGCGTGGCAGCTGGCGCTCCCGTCAGTCGCGGAGCGGCTGGGTGATGTGCTCGGCGTCGCCGGGCGAGTAGATGAGCAGCCCGCGCAGCGGCTTGGTGATGTGCGCAGTGTGCTCGGTGCCGCGCGGCACGAAGACGAACGAGCCCGGTCCGGCGGTGACCTCGTGGTCGGGGAAGATGAATGTCATCTCTCCTTCGCCGATGTAGAAGCCCTCGTCGGTGTGCGGATGGACATGCATTGGCGGGCCCTCCCCCGCCGGGACGCGGCCCAGCATCACCCGGTAGCTGCCGCCCGTCAGTTCGTTGCCGATGAGGTCGGGCATGCCGTCGTGGTCGAAGACGAACGTTGCCCCGCAGATGGTCTCCATGGACCGAACCCTAACCTCCGAGGCTCTGGAGCTGGAGGAAACCCGGCCGCGGGCGTTCCGCCCATGCGGCGGAAGCCCATGGCCGGGTCGGTGTGGTTGTCGCTCACATCGTCAGTACGAGCCCGTCGAGACGGCAAACGGACGAGGACCCAGCCGCGGTGCATCGGGCGCTCGCGCGCCCGCGCTTCGCGTCCGTGTCGTATCGACCGGCACACGGAACGCGTGCTCTGATGTCGAAGGAGCTCGAGGCGCGCCTCCCGAAGCCGAGAACAAAGGGGCCTGGACGTACACCGTGATCGTCCGCCGACCGCCCGCGCACCGCGCGGGTTCACAGCAAGGTCACGGGTTGCGCCCCAGGCGTTCACAAAAGCTGGGGTTTTGCAGGCCAAATTGCGTCGTGACGAGTACGCGAGCCACGAAGGGAGCATCGATGACCCCTCGATCGACCAGCCGGGTCGACCTGCACTGCCACTCGACCGCCTCGGCGGTGTCCAAGCTCGGCGTGCAGCGCGCGCTCGGGCTGCCGGAGTGCGCCA
>DASZDB010000703.1:0-3697 GCA_035942495.1 Solirubrobacteraceae bacterium | reverse complement strand
GCGGTGGCCGCGGTGTCGTCGGTCGCCGGAGCGGCGAGGCCGCGCGCGACGTTGCGCTCGGGCACGGCGGTCGCGCTGCGCCCGGCCGCGCGCAACGCGGCGCGGCCCAGGTGACCGGCGGAGAGGTAACGGTCCGACGGGTCCTTCGCGAGCGCGCGCGCGACAACTCCCTCGAACTCCGGCGGGACCGACTCGCTCGGTGGCGGCGCGTTGAGGTGCGCCCACAGCGTCGCCTCGTCGCTGTCGCCCGAGTAGGGCGCCTTGCCCGTGAGCGCGTAGACGAGCACGCAGCCCAGCGCGTACACGTCGGTGCGCGCGTCCACGCGCTCGCCGCGGATCTGCTCGGGCGCGACGTAGCCGAGCGTGCCGACCCAGCCGCCCGCCCGGCTGACCCCGCCGCCGCCGGTGCTCGTCGCCGAGCGCTTCGTCAGGCCGAAGTCCGTCAGGTAGGCGTGGTCGCGCTCGCCGAGCAGGACGTTGGCGGGCTTGACGTCGCGGTGCACGAGGCCGTGGCCGTGCGCGGCGTCAAGCGCCGAGCCGAGCTGCGCGACGATGTGCGCGGCGCGCTCGGGCTCCAGGCCATCCTCGGCGCGAACGAGCGCGCGCAGGTCGGGCCCGTCGACGTAGCGCATGACGATGAACAGCACGCCCTCGCGCTCGCCGGCGTAGTAGACCGGGATGACGTTGGGGTGCTCGACCGAGGCAGCGGCCTTGGACTCCGCGACGAAGCGCTTGCGGAAGTCGTCGTCGTCGGCGAGCGCGGGCGCGATGACCTTCAGCGCGACGGTTCGCTCGAGGCTGAGCTGCGTCGCGCGATAGACGACGCCCATCCCGCCACGGCCGGCGAGCCCCTCGATGCGATAGTCGACGAAGACGTCGCCTGGGCTGAACTCCGGCAGGTACACCCTCTTCTAGCGGGTTTGCGCGGGACCCTGCTGAGGCGGCCCGCGTGGTGGCGGCGGGCGTCCTGTGTGAGGGACCTCCCTGCAGCGCCGCCGTGCTCTATCCCGACCCCGCTGGTAGGATTACCGCGTGTTCTTCACGACGAAGGCCGAGTACGGCGTTCGCCTGCTCATCGAGATCGGTCGCCAGGGCCAGGATCAGCCCGTCTCGCTGAAGGTGATCGCCGACACCGAGAACCTGCCGCTCGCGTATCTCGAGCGCATCGTGGCGCTGCTCAAGCGCGCCGGCCTCGTCCAGAGCACGCGTGGCGCGCACGGCGGCTACGTGCTCGCGCGCAAGCCCGCCGACATCAAGATGGACGAGGTCGTGCTCGCGCTGGAGGGCTCGCTGGCGCCGATGGAGTGCTTCGTCGACGACCGCGCCGACGACGGCAGCGGCCGCGTGCTGTGCTCGCACCACGACGACTCCGGCCGCGGTTGCGCCACGAAGCTGCTGTGGACCCGCGTCCAGGTCGGCGTCAGCAATACGCTCGCGCAGACGTCGCTTGCCGAGCTCATCGACTTCCACTCCCGCCAGCTGCCGCGCGTCACGCGCACGGTGCCTGACGACAGAACTCCAACTCACGCCTGATCCGTCGGGCCACCCCGCACGAAGGAGAACACAAGGACACCATGCCCGAGCTTGAGATTCGCAACCTCCACGTCCAGGCCGAGGACAAGCAGATCCTCAAGGGCGTCGACCTCACGGTCAAGCCCGGTGAGATCCACGCGCTGATGGGCCCCAACGGCTCCGGCAAGTCGACGCTGGCCAACGCGATCATGGGTCACCCGAGCCTCGAGGTCACCGAGGGGCAGATTCTGTTCGCCGGCGAGGACATCACCGAGGCCGACACCGACGAGCGCGCCCGCATGGGCCTCTTCATGGCCTTCCAGTATCCGGTCGCGATCCCGGGCGTGACGATCACGAAGTACCTGCGGATGGTCATGAACGCCCACCGCGAGGCGCGCGGCGAGCCCGACGTGTCGCTCAAGGAGTTCCGCAAGACCGTCGAGGCCGCGATGGAGCTCGTCAACGTGCCGCGCGAGTTCAGCTCGCGCTACCTCAACGAGGGCTTCTCCGGCGGCGAGAAGAAGCGCCTGGAGATCCTCCAGCTCGCGCTGCAGAAGCCGAAGCTCGCGGTGCTCGACGAGACCGATTCCGGCCTGGACATCGACGCGCTCAACGTCGTCGCGCACGGCGTCAACACCGTCGCCAGCGGCCAGGACATGGGCATCCTGATCATCACCCACTACCAGCGCATCCTGCACATGGTCACGCCGACCCGCGTCTCGATCATGTTCGACGGGCGGATCGCCACCGAGGGTGGCCCCGAGCTCGTCGACCGTCTCGAGGCCGAGGGCTACGCCGGCATCCGCGAAGAGGTCGGCGCCGCCGCGACGCAGGGATGAGCACCCTGGCCGACACGCCGCTGGCCACGGACTTCCCGTGCCTGCAGCGCGACGGCATCGTGTACATGGACTCGGCTGCGACGTCGCAGACGCCGCAGCCGGTGATCGCTGCGATGGACGACTACTACGAGCACCATCGCGGCACCGTGCACCGCAGCGTGTACGCCCTGGCCGCCGAGGCCACCGAGCTGTTCGAGAGCGCGCGCGACCGCATCGCGGCGTTCATGAACTGCCCGGCGGAGTGCACGATCTTCACGAAGAACGCCACCGAGGCCCTGAACCTCGTCGCCTACTCATGGGGCCGCGCGAACGTCCGCGCCGGCGACGCCGTCGTCGTCACGCAGCTCGAGCATCACTCGAACTTCGTCCCATGGCACGTGCTGTGCCGGGAGACCGGCGCGCGGTTTGAGATGGTCGAGGTCGACGACGAGTGCATGCTCGACATGGACGCGCTCGACGAGCTGCTCGCGACCGGCAACGTCAAGCTCGTCGCGGTCGGCCACGTCTCCAACGCGGCCGGCACGATCAACCCCGTCGGCGAGATCGTCAAGCGCGCGCATGCCGCAGGCGCCGTCGTGGTCGTCGACGGCTCGCAGGCCGTGCCGCAGATGCCGGTCGACCTCGCCGAGATCGACGCCGACTTCTATGCCTGGACCGGCCACAAGCTCTACGGCCCCACCGGGATCGGCATCCTGCACGGGCGCAAGGAGCTGCTGAACGCGATGCCGCCGTTTCTCGGCGGCGGCCACATGATCGCCTCGGTCTCGGTGGACGAGATCCGCTGGGGCCAGCTGCCGGCGAAGTTCGAGGCCGGCACGTCGAACATCGCCGAGGCGATCGGGCTCGGCGCGGCCGTCGACTTCGTCTCGGACATCGGCATGGAGAGCATCCGCGAGCACGAGCGCGACCTCTGCGCCTACGCGCTCGAGCGACTCGCCGAGCTGCCCGACGTCACGGTGATGGGTCCGCGCGACGCCGACCATCGCGGCGCGCTCGTCGCGTTCACGCTGGACATCGCGCACCCGCACGACATCGCCGAGATCCTCGGATCCACCGGTGTCTGCGTCCGCGCCGGACATCACTGCGCCCAGCCGCTCATGCAGCGCTTCGGCGTGGCGGCGACGACCCGCGCGTCGTTCGCCGTGCACAACACCCGCGCCGACGTCGACGCGCTCATCGACGGACTCAACGACGTACGCAAGATCTTCGGATGACGGCGCCGACGCCGAAAGGGCGATGAGCATGGACTCGATCTACCGCGAGGAGATCCTCGAGCACTACAAGCGCCCGCACAACTGGGGCCACCTCGACCCGTTCGACCTGACGTTCAAGGACTCCAACCCGCT
>DASZDB010000702.1:0-5061 GCA_035942495.1 Solirubrobacteraceae bacterium | reverse complement strand
GGCAAGGCCGGACCGGAGCAGCGCGAGGTCACCCAGGAGGCAGCGGCGCAGGCGGCGGGCGGCACGCAGCGCACGGTGGGCTTCGCCCTCTTGGCCGCGGTCACGCTCGACGGCGTCCCGGAGAACCTCGCGCTCGGCGTCTCGCTGGTCGACGACGCCTCGCTGGCCCTGCTCGTGGCGATCTTCTTCTCCAACCTCCCCGAGTCGCTGGTCGGCGCCGTGGCGATGCGCGCCGGTGGCCAGCACACGCGCTCGGTGATCGGGACGTGGCTCATCTGCGCGCTGCTGCTCGCCGTCGCGGTCGTCGCCGGGCGCGCACTCGCCGAGCCGATGAGCGACGAGGCGCTCTCGCTCGCGCTCGGCTTCGCCGGCGGCGCGGTGCTCGCGTCGCTCGCCGACACGCTCATGCCCGAGGCCTTCGAGCGCGGCAAGCCGTTCAACGCCTTCGCGTGCGCCGCCGGGTTCTTCCTGTCGTTCATCCTTGCCGCGTGAGCGCGCCACCGCGGGGGCTGCGGCGAACGAGCCGCGTTGCGTATGACGTAATCGCCTCACCCTGGCCGGGGAGCCGGTCTCGAATCGAGCGGTGGCGAACATGCGTCGATCCGCGTGCATCATTCGCCACACCAGGAGGGCGCCGTTCGACGATCGAGTTCAGGCAGATCAGCGCAAGCGGTGCGGCGTAGCTGCCGCCGCGCTCGATCACCTCCCAGCCGGCTCCCGGGGCGCCGTGGGTGATGTACAGCGACTCGGTGCCCAGCTTCCACGCGACCACGAACAACAGCACGGTCGTCCTCGCCGCCCGGTCCAGCAGCAGCAGCGCCCCGAGCCCGATCTCAAAGAGGCCCGCGACGTCGTTCAGCGCGGCGGCATCGCCGACGCCGAGCGAGCCGTAGAGGTCGAGCAGCAGCGCCTTTTCCATCACCAGCGCCAGGGCGCCGTGCGCGATCAGGTAGGCCGCGATGATCACGCGGAAGGCGAGAGCGAAGCTGCGCGCGCGGTCCCTCGAGAGCCGGGGAACGCTGCGCAGCGGCAGGAACCACTCCCGCAGCGAGTTGCCCCAACCGTGCAGCAACAGCAGCGCCAGCGCCGGGCCAAAGTTGTACGAGCGCTCCACCAGCTCGAACACCCCTTGGCCGGCGAGCGGCCGCAGCGTCGCCGTGAACAAGCCCCAGAACGCCATGTACAGCAGGACCGAGCGCATCGGGACGACCAGCACGAGGAGGCCCAGCGCGATGTCTACCGCGCCGGTCAGCGGCATCAGGTCTGTGCCCACACCGGCGGGGATGCCGAAGATGGCGTAGTAGTCCAGCCACGCCTCCTTGCCGCGGATGCCGAACGCACCGTGACCGATGAACGTGCTCGCCACAGCGATCCGCAGGATCCAGTGAAGCCACCACTCGCGCGGCTGGTCGCCGGCGTGCTGCATCCCGCGCAGCCCTACGGGAAAGAAGCGCTCGGGCATGGTCGAGTCGATCGTCGTGGGCATGGCGTTCCCTCCTTGCCGCCTGTCACTGTCACTTCAGAAGTGGCTCTCGCCGGCAGAGATCGCGATGGGGCCCTACGCGCCAACGTCCGCCTTCTGCAGTCCCTTCATCAGATCGTCCGTGTTCATCACCGGCGTCAACGCGACCTTCGAGTTCACGCCACTGAACAGCGGCTCTGCGATCACCGGAATCATCGAGGGGTCGTCGAGGTCGAAGACGACATAGCCGGTTCGGACGCCGTCCTCGATCGCGAAGTAGGCGGCCTCGGGCTGCATCTGCGCGAACATCTTCTCGTTGATCTCGGCCATCGAGCCGTCGTCGATTGCTCGGTTGGCGGCTTCGGTGTCGAGTTGGAATTTCAGCAGCATGCGCATTGGGGTCTCCTGTTGGTTGTCCGGCTGAGCGCCGGGTTAGGACGTCTTGATGGCCGAGACGTCGAGGACGAGCTTCACCTGCATGGGTCCGAACGGCAGATCACCCTCGGCGGCGATCGCCAGTCGCTCGTTGTTGCTGTGGTCCGTGCCGGTGCCGAGGATCTCGCCGTCGAGCTCGATGTCGCTCTGGGTGCCCTTGAACGTGAGGCGGCCTGCGATGCGCAGCGCGTGGTCTCCGATCAGCTCGACTGCGTCCGATTCAAAGCGGATCAACGGCGAGCCGGCGGCGTCGAGGAACTGCGGCGAACGCAGGTCCTGGTCGCGCTGACGGTGGTCGGTGGTGATGCTCGCGACGCGGACGGCCCCCCGCGCCTGCGCGCCGGTCGACGTCACCTCGATCGTGCCGTCGAAGTCGGTGAACCGGCCGTGCACGCTGACGATCAGGTGCGTCATCTCGCGGACTACGAAGCCGACCGTCGAGTGTGCGGGATCGATCCGCCAAATCCCTACCGGCAGAAGGACCGCGGGCGGCGATTGCTCGGTGGAATTCGGCATGGCGCAAGTCTCGGCCCGGCGCCCAATCGGCGCGACGGGGGCACCCCTGGACCGCGGCCCTAGGAATTGCAGCGCGGAGGTCTGGACGGTGACGAGGTGACCTTGGCGCGGCGTTGGAGCTTCCAACGCGCCAACTTCCGGTTAGCCTGAGGTGACGGCACGTGCGGTGACAGAAGGCAGGCGGCACCCAGCCCCACTCGTAGAGCGGGATGAGGAACTCGCTTGCCTCGATGACGTGCTTCATGCCGCGCGCTCGGGCGCGGGCGCGACCGTGGTGATCGAGGGACCGGCCGGGATCGGCAAGACGAGCCTCTTGACGAGCGCGCGAGAGAAAGCGGTCGGGAGTGGGATGAGCGTTCTCCAGGCCCGCGGCAGCCCGCTGGAGCGAGAGTACGCGATGGGATTGGTGCGCCAGTGTCTGGAGAGGACGGTACGCGCCGATCCGGCCCATGAGGAGCTGTTTGCGGGAGCGGCGCGCCTCGCGCGCGCGGTCGTGCTCGACATACCGGGCGAACTCGACGCCGCGCCGGTCGGGGTCCTGCACGGTCTGTACTGGCTCCTCGCCGACCTGGCCGAGCGCGCTGCGCTGCTCGTCGCGATCGACGATGCTCAGTGGGCGGACGATCCGTCGCTGCGCTTTCTCGCCTACCTGACTCGTCGCGTGGAGACGCTGCCGGTCGCGCTCGTGATCTGCGTCCGGGCCGGCGGGGACGCCGCCACCGAGGCCATGCTGGCGTCGATCACGGACGACCCTTCAAGCGAGGTTCTGCGGCCGCGACCTCTACCGCTCGCCGGGGTCGAGAGGTTCCTTCGCGTCGGCGCCGCCCCCGGCTCCGTTGAGGAGGACTTCGTGCGCGCATGTCACGACGCGACCGGTGGGAACCCGTTCCTGCTCGAGGAACTCGTGCGGGCGCTGCGCGCGGAGGGCGTGCCGTTCACGGCGGCCGGCGCGGCGCGGCTGAGAGGCGTCACCCCGGCGACCGTGGCCCACACGGTGCGGGCGACGCTCGATCGACTGATGCCCGGTGCACGCGCCCTCGCGCGCGCCGTCGCCGTTCTCGGTGAGGACGTGGAGCTCGACTTGGCGGCTGAGGTCGCACGGGTGCGGGTGGATGAGGCAGCGTTCGTAGCGGGCGAGCTGACGCGAGCGGGGATCCTCGACGACGCGACGCCGCTGCGCTTTCGTCACCCCATTCTGGCGGGCGCCGTGCGGGCAGATCTCGCCGCGCCCGAGCGGGCCGCCGCGCATCGGCGCGCGGCGGATCTGCTGCGCGTTCGGGGCGCTGGGGCCGAGCGCGTGGCGCTCCAGCTCATGCGCACCTCGCCAAGCGGCGACGAGAGTGTCGTCGGCCAGCTGCGGCTCGCCGCTGAGCGCGCCCGCGGGCGCGGGGCACCGGGCACTGCGGCCGCCCTGCTGCGTCGCGCGCTCGCCGAGCCCCCGGCCGCCGCGGCGCGAGCCGAGCTGCTGCTCGAGCTCGGGCGAGCCGAGTACGCCATGGGAGAAAGCGGTGAAGCCGCCCTTCACCTCGAGGACGCGCAGCGTTGTGCGGTCGACCCGGCCACGCGGGGGCGGGCGCTCATCGAGCTCTTCCAGTCCGGCCCAGGAGGACTCGAGAGTCGACGTACGATCGGGCCGCTGATCGACCAGGCGCTCCTCGACGTGCGAGATCGCGATCGCGAGCTGGCGCTGCGGCTGCGGGCGATCCAGATCCTCATGAGCGGATCGCCGGGAGATGCAGCCACCCTGCGGAACGAGGGTCGCGGCCTGACCGGCGCGACGCCCGGCGAGGCCGTTCTGCTCGGCCACCTGACGTTCGTTCGGATGCGCGCGGAGGCCAGCGCCGCGGAGATCGCCGCAATCGCCGAACGGGCATCGCGCCAGGCCGACGTCCTGCTCGAGGACGGCGCGACGTCGCTGGTGATCACGGGCATCGTGCTCCCGCTGCGCTGGGCCGATCGCCTGGAGTCGGCCGAGCGGGTGCTGGACCGTGCCGTGGCTGTCGCTCGGCGCCGAGGCTCGACTACGGACTTTGCGAACGCGCTCACCCAGCGCGCTGCGGTGCACCACCGCGCCGGGCGCTTGGCCGAGGCCGAAGCGGACGCGCGCAGCGCGCTTGCCGCCGACATCGAGCCGGCGTGGACCTGGTCGCGCCCGAGCGTGACGCCGCTGCTGGCCGCGCTGATCGACCAGGGCCGCGTCGAAGACGCGGCGCTGGAGCTCGCGGCCGCACACCCCGCGGACGAGGTCGTGGACGCTCCGCCGATGACGCCCTTGCTGCTCGGGCGCATGCGGCTGCGCGCCGCCCAGGGAGATCACCGCCGCGCGCGCGCCGATTGGGAGGAGGCCGTGCGGCGCGCGCAGCGGTTGTTCGGCATCAGCCCCGCCTGGATCGAAGACCTCGGGGTTGCCGCCGAGGTCCACCTAGCGCTCGGCGACCCAGACAGCGCGCAGGCGCTCGTGGCACGCGCTCTCGCGCTGGCCGAACGCTGGGACACACCCGGCGCAATGGGTCAGGCCCTGCACACAGCCGCTCGGGTCGGCCCCGGCGACGACGCAGTCGAGGTACTCCGCGACGCCGTCGATCATCTCGCGCGCTCACCCGCGCGCCTCGAGCATGCGCGCGCGCTGATCACCCTGGGTCGGCTCC
>DASZDB010000701.1:0-1575 GCA_035942495.1 Solirubrobacteraceae bacterium | reverse complement strand
GGCGCCGGCCACCCACTCGACGAGCAGCCAGTCGCTCAGCCGCAGCCGATCGGGATAGCCGCCGAAGGTCAGGTCGGAGGGCATGTCAGTTGGACTGGCTGACCGGCCGGATCAGGATCTCGTTGACGTCGACGTGCGGCGGCTGCGACCCGGCGAAGATGATCGCACGGGCGATGTCGTCGGGCTCGAGGGCGTCCTTCACCGGGTTGTCGAAGAACGGGGTGTCGACCATGCCCGGCTCGATCGACGTGACGCGCACGCCGGTGTCGTTGAGCTCCTGGCGCGCGGACTCGGCCATCGCCGTGACGGCGTGCTTCGTGGCGCTGTAGAGCGAGCCGGGCAGCGCGCGGCGCCCGGCCACCGAGCTCGTCAGCAGCAGGTGCCCCGCCGAGTCCTTGAGCGCCGGCAGGGTCGCGCGGATCGTGTAGGCGCAGCCCAGGACGTTCGTGAGCCCCATGTCGCGCCACTGCTCCGGGCTCTCCTTCAGAAAGCCGCGCGCCGCGCCGAAGCCGGCGTTGGCGAGGGCGACATCGAGACGGCCGAACGCGTCCAGCGCCGCCTGCACCATCGCCTCCTGCTGAGCGAACTCGGCGACGTCGCACGTGACGGCGATCGCGCGCTGCTCGCCGCCGAGCTCCTCGGCGAGCGCCTCGAGCTTGTCGGTGGAGCGGGCGGCGAGCACGAGCCGATGGCCGGCGGCCGACGCCTGGCGGGCGGTCGCGGCGCCGATGCCGGTCGAAGCGCCGGTGATGAGAAAGACGGGATCGTCGGCCATGGTTCTCCTTCTCGGGGTGGGTGCGAGGGTCCGGCCGGGCGCCGCTTACCCCCTAACGTGCGTACGGACATGCTCTACGACAAGGCGCGCATCAACGTAGTGGCCGGCGGCGGCGGTGACGGCTGCCTGAGCTTTCGCCGCGAGGCGCACGTCCCGCACGGCGGCCCCGACGGCGGCGACGGCGGGCACGGCGGCGACGTCGTGCTCGTCTGCGACGACTCGCTGCGCGACCTGCAGTCCTTCAAGCGCAGCGTGCACTACAAGGCCAAGCGCGCCGGCCACGGGCAGGGCTCGCTGCGCCACGGCGCCGACGGCCCGCCGCTGGAGGTCCACGTCCCGCCGGGCACGCAGGTCTTCTCGTGGGACGGCAGCACGCACGACCTCGTCGTCGCCGGCCAGCGCGTCGTCGTCGCCCGCGGCGGCCCGGGCGGCCGCGGCAACAAGAAGTTCGCGAGCTCGACCACGCAGGCGCCGCGGATGCGCGAGCGCGGGCTGCCGGGCGAGGAGGGCTGGGTCGACCTGCGCCTGAAGCTGCTCGCCGACGTCGGCCTCGTCGGGCTGCCCAACGCGGGCAAGTCCTCGTTGCTGGGCCGCATGACGCGAGCCGCGCCGAAGGTCGCCGCGTATCCGTTCACTACGCTCGAGCCGGTCCTCGGCACGCTCGACGGACCTGACCGCCAGCTCATCATCGCCGACATCCCCGGCCTCATCGAGGGCGCCAGCGACGGCGCCGGGCTCGGGCACGACTTCCTCGCCCACGTCGAGCGCACGCGCCTGCTCGTGCACGTCCTCGACCTCGC
>DASZDB010000700.1:0-2873 GCA_035942495.1 Solirubrobacteraceae bacterium | reverse complement strand
ATCTTCTGCTCGGGATCCTCGACCATCTCCCGCCACTGGGCGATCCAGCCGCTCGTGCGCCCGATCGCGAACATCACCGGGAACATCGCGACGGGCAGCCGCAGCGCCTCGTAGATGAGCCCCGAGTAGAAGTCGACGTTCGGATAGAGCTTGCGCTCGATGAAGTACTCGTCCTCGAGCGCGATCTGCTCGAGCTCGCGCGCCAGGTCGAGCAGCGGGTTGCGTCCTGTGACCTCGAAGACGTCCTCGGCAGCCTTCTTGATGAGCCGCGCCCGCGGGTCGTAGTTCTTGTAGACGCGGTGGCCGAAGCCCATGAGGCGCTGGTTGCCCTCCTTCACGCCCTTGACGAAGTCCGGGATGTTGTCGCGGTGCTTGATGCGCCGCAGCATCCGCAGCACCGATTCGTTGGCGCCGCCGTGCAGCGGGCCGTAGAGCGCCGCGATGCCGCCGGCGACCGCGGAGTACGGATCGGGCTTGGCCGAGCCGATCGAGCGCACCACGCTCGTCGAGCAGTTCTGCTCGTGGTCGGCGTGCAGGATGAACAGCACGTCGAGCGCCCGCTCCAGGCGCGGATCGGGCTCGTACTTGAGCTCGGTCATCTTGTACATCATGTTCAGGAAGTTGCCCGAGTACGCGAGGTCGTTGTCGGGATAGACGTACGGCTGGCCCTGCACGTGGCGGTAGGCGAAGGCGGCCAGCGTCGGCATCTTGGCGATCAGCCGGACGGTCTGGATGTCGCGGTTCTCGGGATCGTCGATGTCGTTGGCGTCGGGATAGAACGTCGAGAGCGCGCCGGTCGCGCCGAGCAGCATCCCCATCGGGTGGGCGGCATGGCGAAAGCCGCCCATGAACTCCTTCATGTTCTCGTGCACGAACGTGTGGATCGTGATCTTGTGCTGCCAGTCGGCGAGCTGGGCGGCCGTCGGCAGCTCGCCGTACACGAGCAGGTAGGCGACCTCGAGGTACGTCGACTTGTCGGCCAGCTGCTCGATCGGGTAGCCGCGGTACTCGAGCACCCCGTTCGTCCCGTCGAGGTACGTGATCGACGAACGACAGGCCGCCGTGTTCATGAAGGCCGGGTCGTACGTCATGAGGCCGAAATCGTCCTCCGAGACGCGGATCGCGCGCAAGTCGAGCGCGCGGACCGTGCCGTCGACGATCGGGATCTCGTAGCTGCGACCGGTGCGGTTGTCGACGACGCTCAGCGTGTCCTCGCCGCTCGGCGCGTCCGCCCCGTTGCTCTCGGGGCCGCTGGCGGTGCTCGTCGTGGTGTCTTCCATTGAACTCATCTGCCTCCGATTATGCACCGTGGGCGACCGTTCAAAGCACGAACGCGTTGTGAACTTCCTGCTACGCGAGGTTCATTCGCGCTTCCAGCCGCCACCAAGGAACCGGCTCAGCTTTCCCCCGCGGGCGTTCGCGCGAAACCGTGGACCTCCCGCCGCGTCCTTCTCGGGCAGCTCCGCGACCCCCTCCGCGTCGAGCGTCAGCGTCACGGCACGAGCCGTGATCCGGGCCACCTCGGGGGCGTCTACGAAGCGCTGGCCGGCCGGCGTGTCGAGCACGAGGCCGTCGAAGATGTGCTCCGCCGCGTTCTCGAGGACGTCGCGGACGCTGCCGACCTCGCCGCCGTCGCGGTCCAGGACCGGGGTCCCGGCCGTGAGAACCTTGTAGGAGATCGCGTAGTCGCCGTCGTCTACGTCAGATGGCGACATAGACGGCACTGAACAGCGTGGCCGCGACGAGCGTCGCGCTCAGCGCCATGATGCCGCGCGCGACGGCGGCGGTACCCGGGAAGTCGGGCTTCTTGAAGCCGACGACGCTGATGGCGATCGCGAACGTGACGAGGATCGCGCCCGCGACGAAGAACGGGGTCTCGGACTTGTGATGCTCCTCGGCGCCGGCCGCATGCCCGGGATTGGCTCCGGCGGTGTGGTCGGAGACGGCGAGGATCGTGCTCAGAGTCAGGCTCATCGCGGCGGCGAGCCTATCAATTCAGGCCCGCACCCGGGCTGGTGCGCGCGGCGCCCGGGCCGCCCTCGTAGCGGCTCTCGGTCGCCTCGAGCTGCCCGTGATAGTGGCTGCCGAGCTCCGGATGGCCGTAGGGCCGCAGCGCCGGCGCGTCGAGCGTCATGAACGACAGCTGGGCGATCGGCTTGCCGGCCCACAGCTTGATCGGCACGCGTGTGAGGTTCGTGATCTCGAGCGTCAGGGTGCCCTTCCAGCCGGGGTCGACGAACCCCGCCGTGGCATGCACGATGAGGCCGAGGCGGCCGAGACTCGACTTGCCCTCGATCCGCGCGACGACGTCGTCGGGCAGCTCGACCCATTCCAGCGTCCGGCCGAGGACGAACTCGCCCGGGTGGATGATGAACGGCTCGTCGTCGCCGATCGCGATCTGCTCGGTGAGGTTCGCCGGCGGCGCCGCGAGGTCGATCGCCGCTGTGCGGTGGTTGTGAAAGACACGAAACGTGTTGCCGAGGCGCAGGTCCACGCTCGCGGGCTGGACCATCGCCGGGTCCCACGGCTCGATCCTGATCGCGCCCTCGTCGACCAGGCGCAGGATCGTGCCATCGGACAGGACGGAGCTCGGGGCGCTCATCGCGCCGTCGAGACTAGACGGCTGATCCCGCGACCGGCACCGTCAGCTGCACGCGTCTCGCGGCGCAGGATCGCCACGGACCGAAGGAGTCCGTGCCGCTGGCACTGTCCACCTTCACCCCGCGGCGCCCTGCATCCGCGATACGCGCACATCTGCCGGCACCGGCCACAGGATCAACCGTCTATCTGTGGCGCTCGACGGAGCGCGCGCGGGCGACAACGGTCCGCACGCGCGGCGGGGGCGCGACCTGAGGCGCGCCGTGGGGGCCGCG
>DASZDB010000699.1:0-4370 GCA_035942495.1 Solirubrobacteraceae bacterium | reverse complement strand
GAGCTGGGCGCCGCGCGACGCCGTGGGCGTGGGCGCAGCGCCGCGCGCGATCCGCTCGAGCGCGGCATGGAGCTCGCGCATCGGTGCGGCGCCGCGGGGCTGGCGGAGCGCGCGCACACCGAGCTGCGCGCGACGGGGGCGCGGCCCCGTCGACTCGTCCGATCCGGCGCGGACGCGCTGACGCCGAGCGAGCGGCGTGTCGCCGAGCTGGCGGCGGAGGGGCGCACGAACCGGGAGATCGCCGCCGAGCTCTACGTGACCGTGGCGACGGTCGAGACGCACCTGCGTCACGCCTTTCAGAAGCTCGGCGTTCGCGCCCGGGCGCAACTGCGCGGCGCGCTGGCGCAAAAGATCACCGGCGACCCCTGATGCGAACGGCGCCGCGCGCGCCGATGCTGCGGGGCATGTCCACACAATTGACGTCCTACTACGACGGACCCGAGCTCACCGGCCGGGTCCGCGATGCCCTCCGCCAGGCGGGACTGGATCCCGAGCGCCTGCGCGTCGACGACCTCGTCGCCATGGACCAGTGCCATGCCCTTGGCCTGGCCGGAACCGTCGCGCTGGCGAAGCTCGCCGAGCTGCGGCCCGGCGAGCGCGTGCTCGACCTCGGCGCCGGGATCGGCGGGCCCGCCCGGGTGCTTGCCGCGCGTTTCGGCGCCCACGTGACCGCGGTCGAGCCGACGGCCCGGTTTCGCCGCCTCGCCGCGGAGCTCAACGCTGCCACAGGCACGGCGGACGAGATCCAGATCGTGGACGCCTACGGCCACGCGCTCCCGTTCGCCGACGGCGCCTTCGACCTCGTCTGGACCCAGGCGGTGCTGCCGAACGTCGCCGACGTCGCGCCGTTGGCCGCCGAAGCACACCGCGTGCTGGCGCCGGGCGGGCGCTGGGCGCTGGCCGAGACCGTTGCCGGGCCGGGCGGCGACCCGTACTTCCCCGTTCCCTGGGCCGACGGCCCGGAGGACAGCCACCTCCTCGCCCCGGAGGCGCTGCGCACGGTGCTCGAGCGCCCCGGCTTCGCCGCCGAGGTCTGGGAGGTCGGGCCGGCAGCGGTCGCGCCGGCGGTCGCCGAGCTGTCGCCCGCGCCCGCGGATGCGAGCCCGCCGGTCGAACTCGGGCTCATCATGCCCGACCGCGACGCCCGCATGGCGAGCCTCGGGCGAAGCATGGCCGAGCAGCGGATCGCCCCTGTGCTGGCGGTGCTGCGGCGGTCGTCCTGACGCTCGACCGCCCGCGAGGTGCATGGCACCTCCGCACGAGGAGTGCGGCACCGAGCACAGGGCCTGCGTCATCCCGCGGCGGCGGCGGTCCTGAAGCGCTGCGCCGGTGCCACGCTCGCCCACATCGCCGAGTGGTCCGACAGCCCGTCCTCGCGGACGCTGTGGTCGTACGCGCAGGCGCGCGCGGTCAGCGCGGGGGAGATCAGGATGTGGTCGAGGCGGTAGCCGGGGTGGCGGCCGGTCTTCCACGAGCGGTCGCGAGCCCCGTAGCCGTGCAGCGTGCGAAACGCGTCACGCCAGCCGGGAGGGCCGGTGACGATCATCCGCTCGGCACGGTCGTGGCGCTCCCCGCGGCCCGGGCGCAGGTTCCCGGTACGCGTCTGGGCGAACGTCTGCAGCGTCCCGTCGCGATCCTCGTACTGCGGCGTGTTGAGGTCGCCGCAGAGCAACGCAGGCCGGTCGACGTCCAGCGCGCAGAGGGCGGCATGGACGGCTTCGAGGCTGCGCAGCTTCACGTGGTCCTCACGCGCCGACAGCGGCGCGTGCAGGTTCACGACGCGCAGCGGCTGCGGCCAGCCCGCCGGCTGGACGTCGGCCGCCATAAGACGCTCGGGCCACGGCACGTCCGCCGGCGCGGCGGGGGTCGTCGGGGCCCGGCCGGCGACGAGCACGCCGAGGCGGTTCACCCGCGGCGCGTCGGGCGCCACGGCGCTCGCCACGACCGTGTAGCCCGCGGTGCCGAGATGCTCCGTCCACCGCGGAAGCGCGTTGGGGATGACCTCCTGCAGGCAGACGACGTCGGCGTCGTGGGCGAGCACGCGGCCGGCCTGCTCGTCGAGCCGGCTGAGGCGCCCGGCGACGTTCCAGGTCAGGATGGTCAGCGGCGCGCTCACGCCACGGGTACTGCCCGCCGGGGGTGTGTCACGTTGTACGCGGATATAGCGAACAACGTGCCGAACCCCCTCGGCGGCTTCGCAAGTCCCGCCCGGCGTGGGAGCCTACGCGGCATGCGCAAGCTTCAGACCCAGGGTTGTCATCACATCACGCTCGTCGGGGCCGACCGGCAGACCTCGATCGACTTCTGGGAGGGCCTGCTCGGGATGCCGTTCGTCTTCGAGCAGCCCAACCTCGACCGGCCGGCCGAGAGTCATCTGTACTTCGATCCGGGCGACGGGCGGCTCATCACGATCTTCACCAACGACGAGCGCGAGCCCGAGCCGGAGCGGACACCGACCGATGTCGGCTGCGTGCACCACATCGCGTTCGCCGTCTCCCAGGCGACGTTCTTCCAGGCGGTCGAGCGCCTCGACGAGCGCGGCATCGAGCACAGCGGCGTAAAGGACCGCGGCTTCATGGACTCGATCTACTTCCAGGACCCGCTCGGGCTGCTCATCGAGCTGGCCTCCTACCGCTTCGAGCCCCCGGCCGGCCACACCCACGCCGATGTCCTGCTCGAGGCCCATCGCATCCGCGTCGAGCGCGACGACTACAACATCGACCGCGTCCACCTGGCCGACGCGATCGAGGCGCTCGTGGCGCGCTCGCAGGATTCGCTGTCGGAGGACCGCTCGCCGAAGGCGGCCTATCGATGACGACCCTCGATCGAGACGCGCTGCGCGCCCTGCAGACGCCGCTGAAGGAGCGCTACCGCGAGGACCCGGGGTCCGCGCTCGTGACGCTGAGCGCGAGCGGCACGCTCGACGACGACCTCGCCTGCAACGTCCAGACCGGGCGCGCGCTCGCGAAGGCCGGCCTGCACCCCGCCACCGGCGGCGACGGCAGCCTGCTGTGTTCGGGCGACATGCTGCTCGAGGCGCTCGTCGCGTGTGCCGGCGTGACGCTCAAGGCCGTCGCGACGGCGATCGAGGTCGACGTGCGGGCGGCGACGATCAGCGCCGAGGGCGACCTCGACTTCCGCGGCACGCTCGGCGTCGACCGCGCCGCGCCGGTCGGCTTCGCCGACATCCGCCTGCGCTTCGAACTCGACGCGCCCGATGCCGACGGCGACCGGCTCGCCACGCTGCTGAAGCTGACCGAGCGATACTGCGTCGTGCTGCAGACGCTGCGCGAGGCACCGACCGTCACCGCCACGCTGCAGCGCGCGGATGACGCCGCAACCGCTTAGGGCTGGCCGCCGCTCCCGCCCGGAACGCCGGTGTTCGTCGAGTACTTCGGCTGGATCTTCATCTCCGGCCGGAACGAGTGCACCGCCTGCGCGACCGCCACCGCGGCCTCGGCGAAGCCGGTCGCGATGAGCTTGAGCTTGCCGTCGAACGTGGTGATGTCGCCGCACGCCCACACCTGGTGGAGGTTCGTCTTCATGACCTGATCGACGACGAGCGCGCCCTTGGAGATCTCCAGGCCCCAGTTCTTCAGCGGACCCAGCGCCGTCTTGAAGCCGAGCTGCAGAAGGACCGCGTCGACCTCGATCTCGACCTCGTGCGTCTCGTCCTCGGAGTGGAAGAGGCGCACGCGCTCGATCGCGCCGTTGCCGATGACCTCGCGCACCTGGAAGGGAACGTGCAGGTCGACCTGGCCGGCGTCGGCGGCCGCCATGACCTGGTTGACCGTCAGCTCGTGGGCGCGGAAGCCCTCGCGGCGATGGCACAGCGCCAGCGTGTCGGCCGTGTGCAGGAGGTTGATGACCCAGTCGCAGGCCGAGTCTCCGCCGCCGATGATCAGCACCCGCTTGCCGGCGAACTCCGACTTCGAGCCGACGAGGTAGTGGGCGCCGCTGCCCTCCCACGGCGTCATGTCGTAGCCCGGCAGCTTCTTGGGCTCGAAGGCGCCGTGGCCGCCGGCGATGATCACCGCGCGGCTGCGCAGCTGCGGGTAGTGCGGGTTGTTCGTGTTCAGGACGACGATGTCGTCCTCCCACGCGATCGTCTCGATCGTCGTCTCGAGGTGCACCGGGACGTCGAACTGCTCCAGAGCCTGGCGGCGCAGCTCCTCGACGAGGTCCTTCGCCAGCACCTTCGTATGGCCGGGCACGTCGAAGATCCACTTCTCCGGATACAGCGCCGTAAGCTGGCCGCCGATCTGCGGCAGCGAGTCGACGATGCGCGACGTGGCCTCGCGCATGCCCGCCCAGAACGCGGTCGACAGCCCGACCGGGCCGGCGCCGATGACCGTGATGTCGCGGATCTC
>DASZDB010000698.1:0-1515 GCA_035942495.1 Solirubrobacteraceae bacterium | reverse complement strand
CACCGCCTCGAGGCGATCCTCGACGACGAGGCCGGCGGCGGCTGGCTGCTCGCGCTGCTGATCGACGTCGCGGGCGACGCGCTGCCGATCCTCTTCGTCGCGGCCGGCCTGCTGTTTCTCTACCGCGTCCTGCCGATGAACAAGGAGCCGCTGCGCGACATCTGGCCGGGCGCGGTCGTCGGCGCGATCGGCCTGGCGATCGTCAAGCTCGGCCTCGAGCTGTACTTCGAGCAGCTCGCCGACTTCGGCGCGATCTACGGCTCGCTGGGGGCCGCGATGGCGTTGCTGATCTTCGTCTACGCCGCCTCGAACGTGATCGTCTTCGGCGCGGAGTTCGCGTCGGAGTGGGCGCGCGCCGACGACGGCGACGAGGCGCGCGTCGCCGAGAGCGCGTAGCTCAGCCGAGCAGCGCGAGCAGCTGCGCGCGATCCGGGCCCGGCGGTCGCACCGCCTCGCGCTCGCCCGCGATCTCGAGGATCCGCTCGGCCATGCCGGGACGGGCCAGCACCTCGTCGAGGGTCGCCAGGCAGGCGCGCGTCTCGATGAACGCGCGAAAGACGTCGGGATCGTGCGCCATCGCCCTCGGCAGCGCGCCCGCGACCGCGGCCGCACCGGCCGGCATCCCGGCGCGGGGGTCCTCCCCGCGCCGCAGCGCGTCGATCTCGCGCAGCCGGGCGCGATCCTCCCTGACCGTCTCGCGGTACCACGGGGTGAGGTGCGTCTCGGTGGCCTCGTCCCACGCCAGCGCGAAGCGCCGCGGATCGTCCGCAGCCTCGCGCGCGACGTCGCGCAGATGCCGGGCGTGCAGCAGCCCGAGCGTCATTCCGCGCCCCGCGGACGGGTTCGTGCACGACCAGGCGTCGCCGAGCAGCGCGACGCCCGTGACGATCGGCCGGCCTTCCACGACCATACGCCGGTAGCGGTCGACGATCCCGCCCATCGGGAGCACCTCGGTGAGCGGCTCGCCGCCCTCGAGCCACTGCACGTGCGCCGGGCACGCCCGCACGACCGCCTCCCACTTCTCGCGATGGCGCAGCCGCTTCAACGGCCGGTCGCCGGCGCTCGAGTAGAGCGTCACACACCACGTGTCGTTGTCGCTGGGCAGGACGAGGATCGTGAACGTGCCGATCGGCGTCAGCGGCGCCGAGCGAAACGGCGGCAGGCCGTGGCCACGCGAACGAAAGAACCGCGTGTAGTAGACGAAGCCGGAGTCCTCGGCCTCCTCGGGCACCGCGGCGGCGGCGGCGTCGGCGATCCAGCCCGACATCGGCGAGCGGCGGCCCATCGCGTCGACGACGAGGTCGGCCCGCAGGCGCTCGCCGCCCTCGCACACGACGCCGTTGACGTGGGTGCTCCCGTCGCGACCGGCGCGCGTCTCGAGGCCGGCCACGCCCACACCGCGCCGCACGTCGAGCCCCGCCTGCTCCTGCGCCGCGCGGCCGAGGACCTGCTCGAGCACCGGGCGCCGCGCCGTCAGCGTGGGGAAGCGCTCGTCGCCGGGCCGCGCCACACGGT
>DASZDB010000697.1:0-5317 GCA_035942495.1 Solirubrobacteraceae bacterium | reverse complement strand
ACGCCGTGCTGGCCGGCGCCGGTCTCGGCGATGATCCGGTGCTTGCCCATCCGCTTGGCCAGCAGCGCCTGGCCGAGCGCGTTGTTGAGCTTGTGCGACCCGGTGTGCATGAGGTCCTCGCGCTTGAGCCACAGCTCGCGGTGGGCCAGCTCGGACAGGCGCTCGGCGAGGTACAGCGGCGTCGGCCGGCCGGCGAAGTCGCGCAGCAGGCCGTTGAGCTCGCCGAGGTACGCGACATCCTCGCGGACCGCGACCCACGCCGTCTCGAGCTCGTCGAGCGCCGGCAGCAGCGTCTCCGGGACGTACTGGCCGCCGTACGGCCCGAAGCGGTGCTCGACACCGGATTCGATCAGGGGGGCGCGGTCGGTCACGGCGCGGATCTTCCCGCAGCCGCGTGGCTCGCCGCCGCGCCGTCGCCATCCGCCGCGGCGTCCGCGCCGCGCACCGCCTCGTAGAACGCCTGCAACTTGACCGGGTCCTTGACCCCGGGCGACTGCTCGGTGCCGCTGGCGACGTCGACCGCGAACGGCTCCGTCGTCGCGATCGCGGCCGCGACGTTGTCGGGCGTCAGCCCACCGCTGAGGATGAGCGGCGCGACGAGCTTCGCGCCGCGCACGAGCTGCCAGTCGATCGTCCGGCCCGTGCCGCCGGGAACACCTTCGACGTGGGCGTCCAGCAACAGGAAGTCCGTGTGAAAGGCGGCGGCCGCCTGCAGCGTCGCGCGCGACCTCACCCGCGCGGCCTTGATGACCTTCGCGCCCGTGCGTCGCGCGACCTCACTGCAGAACAGCGGCCCCTCGTCGCCGTGCAGCTGCACGTGCGACAGCCCCGCCGCCTGCACGGCGAGATCGATCTCCTCCAGCCGGGCGTTGACGAAGACGCCGACGAGGTTCAGCGTGCGCCGCAGCGCGGTGCCGATGACCTGCGCCTCGTCGAGCTGACAGCGCCGCGGCGATCCGTCCCAGAAGATCATCCCCAGCGCCCACGCGCCCGCCTCGGCGGCCCGGTGGGCATCGTCGAGGCTCGTGATGCCGCAGTGCTTGATGCGCGTGGCCATGGCGCTCCACTCTAGAGCGGGAGGTGTGGTCGCTAGAGCGCCAGCTCGCCGGTGTCGTCGGCGCCCGTCAGCGCGCGCAGGGCGGCGCCCGGATCGTCGGCGCGCATGAGCGACTCGCCGACGAGGACGCCGTCGACGCCGACGCGCTCGAGCGCGTCGAGCTGCTCGCGCGAGTGAAAGCCCGACTCCGAGACCACGGTCTTGCCGGCCGGGATGTCGACCAGCAGCTCGAACGTGCGCTCGACGTCGACGCTGAAGTCGGTCAGGTTGCGGTTGTTGATGCCGATCACGTCGGCGTCGAGCTGCTCGAGCGCGCATTCGAGCTCGTCCTCGTCGTGGACCTCGACGAGCACGTCGAGGTCCAGCGTGCGCGCCTCGCCGTACAGCGCGACGAGCATGCGCGTCTCGAGCGCCGCGACGATCAGCAGGATGGCGTCGGCGCCCGCGGCGGCCGACTCGTAGAGCTGGTAGCGGTCGACGATGAAGTCCTTGCGCAGGATCGGCAGCGCACACGTCCCGCGCGCCTCGCGCAGGTCGTCGAGCGAGCCGCCGAAGTGGCGGCCCTCGGTGAGGATCGAGATTGCGGCCGCGCCGCCGCGCTCGTAGGCGAGGACGACGTCGGCGACCGTCGCGCCCTCACGGATCGTGCCGGCCGACGGGGAGCGGCGCTTGTGCTCGGCGATGACCGAGACGCCGGGCAGCGTCAGCGCCTCCTGGAACGGGCGGTCGTCGCCACGGCCGGCGAGCTCCGATTCCAGCGTGGCTAAGGGCACCTCCTCGCGGCGGCGGCGGACGTCCTCGCGCGTGGAGGCGACGATGCGGTCGAGGACGTTCATGCCGGTGCTGTATCCCCCGCGAGCTGCTTTGTACGCGTGACGAGCACGTCGAGCGTGCGCATCGCGGCCCCGTCGTCGATCGCGGCCTGGGCGGCGGCGACCCCGGTGGCGAGATCGTCGGCGCGGCCTGCGGCGTAGATCGCGGCGCCCGCGTTGAGCACCGCGAGGTCGCGCCGCGCGCCGGTCTCACCGGCGAAGATCGCCCGCGTCGTCTCGGCGTTCTCCTGCGGCGAACCGCCCACGGTGGCCCCCGGATCGGCGCTCGTCGTCAGGCCGCACTCCTCCGGGGTGACGGTGTAGCTCGTCAGATCGGGCCCGTCGACCTCGACGACGCTGGTGGGGGCCGCGATGCTCATCTCGTCGAGCGCGTCGTGCGAGGATACGACCAGCGCGCGGTCCGCGCCGAGCAGCGCGAGCGCGCCCGCGATGACCTCCACGAACGCCGGGTCCGACACGCCGATGACCTGACGCCGCGCCCCCGCCGGGTTCGTCAGCGGCCCGAGGAAGTTGAAGATCGTCCGGACCGCGAGCTCCTTGCGCACGGGGACCACGAAGCGCGTGGCCTGGTGGTGGCGCGGCGCGAACATGAAGCCGAAGCCGAGCTCGTCGATGCACGTGCCGACATCCTGCGGCGAGAGGTCGATCCGCACGCCGAGCGCCTCGAGCACGTCGGCCGAGCCGGAGCGGCCGGTGGCCGACCGGTTGCCGTGCTTGGCGACCGCGCAGCCGGCGCCGGCGGCGATCAGGGCAGCGGTCGTCGAGACGTTGAACGTCGGGCGCCCGCCACCCGTGCCGGCAGTGTCGACGAGCTCGTCGCGCACCGTGGTGACGGGTGCCGCAAGCGAGCGCATCGTGCGGGCGAGGCCGGCGATCTCGTCGACGGTCTCGCCCTTCGTGCGCAGCGCGATCAGCAGCCCCGCGATCTGCGCTTCGGAGGCGTCGCCGGCCATGATCACGCCGAGGACCTCGGCCGCTTCGTCCTGGCTGAGATGCCGGCCGGACGCGACCTTGTCGATCGCGGGCGTGAGAACGGGGTCGGGCACTACTAGGGGGCCTCCACTGGGCGCGCAGCCTAGCTCGTCATCCGGCCGCGCGGCGCGAAGTCACTCGCCCCGCGGCTCGGCGAGCGCGGCGAGCCTGCGGCGCTTGCGGCCGGCGATCGCGATCGGGGCGATCTGGCGGATCTCCTCGACGACCCGCACCGCGTAGTCGCTGGGGGACTCGCCCCCGCGCATCGGCTCCGGCGGCGCGAGGAAGCGCACGTGCAGCCGCGGGCGCTTCGGAAAGCGCGTGATGTCGGTGGTGCCGGTGACGGCGACGGGCACGACGACGGCCTGCGGCACCGCGGCGACGAGCCGCCCGAGGCCGCTGCGCGGGCGCAGCGGGCGGCCCAGGCTGCGCGTGCCCTCGGGGAAGACGCCGATGCAGCTGCCGCCGCGTAGCTCCGTGATCGCGGCGTCGAGCGCGCCGGCGTCGCCGGAGCCGCGCGTGATCGGGATCTGGCCCATGCCGTCGAGCACCTTGTTGAGACCCTTGACCTTCCACAGCGACGACTTGGCGAGAGCGCGGATCTGACGGCGCTTGATCGCGGCCAGCCCGATCACGACCGGATCCCAGTAGGAGTCGTGGTTGCCGACGATCAGCAGCGGGCCGTGCGCCGGGATGTGCTCGACCCCTTCGACGTTCAACCGTCCCCACAGGCGCACGATCGGGCGGCAGATCCCCAGCGCGAAGCGGTAGGTCCGGGTCATCGGCTCGCGGTCGCTCATCGGGCGATTCTAGGTAGGCGGGACGCGCCGCTCGCGGACCGCAGCCATTCGTCCACTCGGGTTGCGCCTGTGCGCCATGCGGGTAGCCACCTTCGTATGGAAATCGTTCTCGTCCTCATCGTTCTCGCCGTCATCGCCGCCGCCGCTTTCATGTACATGCGCTCCCGTGGTGGCGCGCATGACCTGACCGGCCGTGGGCAGGGACCGGCCCTGCGCGGACCGCGCCGGACGCGCGCCGCCGCGCATCACGATCCGATGGCCGAGGCCGTCGAGCGCCACGCCATGGCAACCGATCCGCACGAGGCTGCCGAGGCCGAGCTGCGCCTGCAGGCGCAGGCCAACCGCGTCGCGTCGGATCTGCACGCCCAGCAGGCGTCCACGCTCGAGTCGTCCGCCGGCGGCCGCGGCCTCGCAGGCCGCTCCGCCTCGCCCGCCGACGCGTACGGTGCACCGGCGGCGTATGACGAGGCCGGCCGGCCGGTCCACCACGACGGCGCCTACCAGCCCGGCGCTCCGGCCTACCAGGACCAGGAGGTCTTCCAGACGCGGGACGGCAAGACGATCGACGCGCACGGACGCCCGGTGCACGTCGACGGCGAGCCCGGCTACGAGAACGGCCCGCCGCCGGCCGGGTACCAGGACGGCACGCCCGTCGCGGACGACGACCGCGCCGCGTACTACGACGAGCAGGGGCGTCCGGTGTACCCGGAGGATCGTCCTCGCTACTAGGTCCCGGCCGAGATCGTGCTCGCGCGCGGCGTGAGCTCGAACGCCTCGGCGAGTGCCTCGAGTCCTTCGATGCGCTGGTCGGCGTCGGCGACCTGCGAGGTCAGCATGAGCTCGTCGGCCCCGGTTCGCTCGACGAGGTCGAGCAGTTGCGTGTGGACGGTCTGCGGGCTGCCGATGATCGCGCGGCCGATCGCGTCCTGCACGACGGCGAGCTCCCTGTCGCCCACCTGCCGCACGAGCGCCTCGGCGTCCTGGACGCTGGGGATCGGGGCCGGCCGGCCCTGGCGCAGGCGCAGCATCGAGACGCCGCCGGGCAGCGCGCGACGCAGCGCATCCTCCTCGTCATCGCCGATGACGACGCCCGCGGCGACGATCGCGCGAGGCGCTTCGGCCAGCTCGGAGCGTCTGAACAGCGCCCGGTAGAGCTCCAGCGCGGGCTCGGTGAAGTGCGGGTGGAAGTGGTGGGCGAAGACGAACGGCAGGCCGAGCTTGGCCGCGATCCGCGCGCCGCCGTCCGTCGAGCCGAGCATCCACAGCTCGGGCACCGTGTGCTCGCCTGCGACCGCGCGCATGCCGCCGTAGCCGCTGCCGAGATGGCCGCGCAGCTGCGCGAACTGCTCCTCGAAGCGCTCGGGAGACGTGCTGCGCAGCGCCAGCGCGGTGCGCTGGTCGGTCCCCGGCGCGCGGCCGAGGCCGAGGTCGATCCGGCCGGGGTGCAGCGCCTCGAGCATCCCGAAGCGCTCGGCGACCGCCAGCGGCGCGTGGTTGGGCAGCATCACGCCGCCGGAGCCGACGTGGATGCGCTCCGTGCGCGCCGCGATGTGCGCGATCAGCACCTCGGGCGCGGTCGACGCGACCGACGGGATGTTGTGGTGCTCGGCGACCCAGAAGCGCTTGAAGCCGAGCTCGTCGGCGCGCTGGGCCAG
>DASZDB010000696.1:0-5538 GCA_035942495.1 Solirubrobacteraceae bacterium | reverse complement strand
CGCGTCTTGGGCAGCCAGCCGCCGTCGGTCACCGGCCGCGACGCCGAGACGACGCCGCCGAGCGCGTCGGCGAGCTCCTGCGCGAGCTCGATGTTCTCCTCGCCGCCGATCCCGCGTCCCACCGAGACGAGGATCTCCTCGGCGGTGATGTCGATGTCGGAGACCTCGGGCTCGACGCGCCGCAGGAAGCTCGTCGTGAGGTTGTCGAGGTCCGGAACACTGGCCTCCTCTACCTCGGCCGTGCCTTCGGGGCCAGGCTTGAAGGATCCGGCCACGATCGAGCAGATCGCAGCGCCCTCGACCGCCACCTCGGCGTTGAGCTTGCCGCCGAAGAGCTGGCTCGTCGCCACGACGGCATCCTCCTCGAAGGTGACCTCGATGCAGTAGGCGACCAGCGGGACGCCGCTACGCGCCGACAGCCCGGCGGCGACATCCATGCCGACGGTGGTGTTCGCGATGAGCGTGAGGCGCGGCTCGTGCTCGGCGATCAGCGACGCCATCGCCTTGACGTAGGCCTCGGGCAGGAAGTGCTCGAGCGCGGGATGCTCAACGGACAGGACGGTGTGGGCGCCCAGATCGGCCGCCGCCGCGGACGCGCCGCTGTGCAGCAGGCAGGCCACCGTCTTGCCACCGGCCTCGCCGGCCAGCTGGGCCGCCTTGCCCAGCAGCTCCTGGGTGGTCTCGTCGACCTCGCCGGCCGTGTGCTCGACGAGCACGAAGATATCGTTGCCCATGATCAGCTTCCTCCCTTGACAAGGCCGCGCTCGCGGACGATCTCCATGATCCGGGCGGCCACCTCGTCGGCCCCGCCCTCCAACATCTCGGCGTGCGACGTGGACTCCGGCGCGTACAGCCGGCGCACCACCGTGCCCGTCGGCGCGTCCACGTCGGGCGCCGCGACCTCCTCGAGGCCGCCCTCCTGCATGGCCGCGCGGACGCGCGAGATCGACACGTAGCGCGGCGATTCGCGCGCCGCCTGGATCCCGACGACGCCGCGCCCGCTGAGGGCGAGCTCGTGCACGACGCCGCCGCCGAACTCCTGGCTGACCTTGACGCCGCCGTCGTGGGGCTCGACGCCGATGGCGACCGAGACGTGCGCGACGTCGAGCAGGTTGGCGAGGATGACGCCGGTCTGGCCGTCGAGGTCCTCCGGGCTCTGCACGCCGACGAGCACGAGGTCGAAGCTCTCGTTGCCCAGCCAGGCCGCGAGGATCGCCGCCCGGCGGTGGCTGGAGACACCCTCCTCGAAGTCGCCGGTGAGCTTGACCGCGCGGTCGGCCCCCTTGGCCAGCGCCGAGAACAGGGTTCCGTCGACGTCGGTTTCGTCGATGCCGACGACGGTCACCGTCCCGCCCGCGGCCTCCTTGAGCAGCAGCGCCTCCTCGAGCGCCTGCTCGTCCCACTCGTTGGCGACGAACTTCAGGTACTCGCGCTCGACGTCGGTCCCGGCGTCGTTGAGCTCGAGCTCCTCCACGAGGTCAACGGTCTGCTGCATCGGCACCACGATGTCCATGGCATTCCTCCGTTTCAGGGGTTGAAGCGGCCCGCGGCAGGCGGAGCGCACAGCTCGGGGGCACGCGTCGGGCCGGGCCCCGGCTCCACGAGCTCGTCGAGTGACAGCTGCGCGCGAATCGAGCGCTCGTCATCGGCCGTCGGGCGCCAGGGGTAGTCACGCGGGTCGTCGCTCGGGCGCCAGCTGCCCATCGGCCGCGTGCATCCGGGCTCGCCGCCGGAGCTCGGGCAGCCGTTGGTCATGAAGGCATAGCCGTCGGCGACGACCTCGTCGACGAGCTCGCGCGGCGCGCGGATGCGCGCGATCGAGCCGTCGTCGTCGTAGGAGAACGCGGCCGGATCCAGGCCCCGCTCCTCCAAGAGGAACTTCGCAAGCTGAAGGCGCCGCCAGCGTTCGACGGGCGTCTTGGGCTGATCTCCCATGCGCGAGTCGGGCTCGGGGTTGAAGCAGAACAGGTACGAGAAGATCTGCTGGTCGAGCAGGCGCCCGAAGATCGACATGAGCTGTTCGTCGGTCTCGCCGAGGCCGACGAGCGTGTGGCAGTTGACATGCCAGGGCCCATAGATGTCGCGGGCGTGGCCGACGATCTGCCAGTACTGCTCCCACTTCAGGCCGCCCTTGGGCACGTTCGTGCGCAACGACGCGAACAGATCCTCGGTCACCGCGTCCAGCCCGATCCCGATCATGTCCGCGCCTGCGGCCTTCAGCGTGCGCAGGCGCTGCTCGTTGAGCGTCGGCGGAGCGACGAGCAGCGACAGTGGCGCCTGCACGCGGTCCGTGAGCCGCTTGGTGATGTCGAGGGTGTCCGGATAGGCGCGCCCGTGCGTGACCATCGAGATGCACAGCCGCGTGAGGCTGTCCTCGTGACGAACGAGACGGTCGATGAGCTCGTCGGTGCGTACGAGCGGCCACTCCACGCGAATGAACGACTTGTCCTCGTAGTCGCCGGGGCGGTTGCGCGCGAGGCCGCAGTACCCGCAGTCCGACAGGCAGCCGCGGTCGTAGGAGAGCAGCAGGTTGATTCCACCGAACGGGAACTCGCGACTGAAGCGTCCGGAGCGGAAGCGCAGGGCGACCGCACTGGCGTAGCTGATCCGCACCCACTCCGGGCTGTTCTGGCTCGACGGCGCTGCGGGCGCCTCGGCGGGCGACGTGGTGCTCACAGGACGGCCTCCGGAGTCTCGACGGCAAGGACGGGCGGCTCTTGGGCGGACGCGCCGAGGGTCTCGGGGAAGTAGCAGGAGCCCTCGGGGCGGGCGGGGTGCGCGCCGCCGGCGCGTTCGATCGCGCGCGCGGTGGCCTCCCAGATCTTCTCCGCGACCGCCACCGGCGGCACGCCGAGGTCATCGGCGCGCAGGGTCGCCTCGGTGAGCTCGCCGATGCGCTCGCGCGTGGCGGGACACCACCGCAGTGCCGCCTCGAGGTGTGCAAGCCGCGGCGGGATGGCGTTGAAGTCGCCGGCGATCAGCGTGCTCTTGATGGTGGCGCCGTGCGTGGCGACGTAGATGCGGACAAACCCTTCCGGCGTCTTCAGGACCGCGGTGCCGCGCTCGTCGCGCAGCCTCGTGTGCTGTCCGATCCAGTCGTCGCTGCCGTAGCGCTCGGCGATCAGCTCGTCGCGGCGAGCCTCCTCGGCGGCGTCGAGCCCGCTCACGTGGGGATCGATGCCGAGCGCCTCGACGAATCCCGCGGCCACGGCGTCGCGCACCGCGCCGGTCGTCAACGCCGCGCCGGCCTCGCGCCGGACCGTGGTGACGCGCTCCTCGACGCGGGCGATGCCCTTGTCCGACAGCTTGGCGCCGGGGATCTTCAGCACACGCAGCATGAGCGCGACATCGAGGTCGACGAGGACGCTGGCGTGAAACAGCAGCGCACCCCGCTCGTCGACGTACAAGCCGAGCCCGGCGACTTTGCGGCCGTCCACCTCGAGGTCGTTCTTGCCGCGGAAGCGCGCGTCGATCCCGAGCCGCGCGAGGCCCGCGACGACGCCACCGGCGTAGCGCTCGAGCAGCTCGCGCGGAGCCGTCGTCGTGGGCGCCCGCGTCATGACGGCGACGCCGAGCTGGCCGTCGCCCATGATGATCGCGCCGCCGCCGGTGGGGCGGCGGCCGACCGCGATGCCCAGCTCGCGCGCGGCGTCGAGGTCGACTTCGTCCTCCAGCGACTGGAAGCGTCCGACGAGCGCGCAGTGGGGGCGGTAGGTGTACAGCCGCAAGGTGGCTTCGCAGGACGGCTGTGCGCCGCGCCCGTGCTCGAGCATGAGCGCCTCGTCCGTCGCCAGCCCGGCGGCGGCGCCGGCCCCGTCGTCCTCGATCAGGCGCCAGCGGCTCATGCGTTGGCCCACGTCAGCGAGCAGCAGTACTCGAAGAACTCCGGCTCCAGGCCCTGCTGCTTGGCATAGGCGACCATCCCGTCGGCCGGATAGGCGATGCCGTTGAGCCCGTGGTCGATGGCCGCCCGGTCGAGCGCGACCTTCATCGCTCCGCCCGGTCGTCCGCAGCCGAGGTTGACCTTCGTGTCGGGCATCGTCACTCGCGCGAGCGCGAAGAAGTCGGTCACATCATCGAGCGGCGGTGGCTCGAGCTCGCCCATCGGCGTGCCGATCAGCGGCGTCAGCACGACGAGGATCAGCGTCGACACCGGGTAGCGCCCGATCATCTCCAGCGCGTGCCACTCGCCGAGGAAGCGGCCGTAGTGCAGGCCCAGCACGATGTGCGGGATGATCCGCATCTCGCGCTCGGCGAGCAGTTGCAGCGACCGCTCGAAGTCGGCCGGGGTCAGGTCGAGGTGGTAGACCTCGCGGATCGTCTCCTCGGCGCCCATGATGTCGAGCATCACGCCGTCGACCTCGGCTTCCGCGAGGCCCGCCGCGAGCTTCGGCGAGACCGCGCCGGAATGCACGATGACGCGCATGCCCAGCTCCTCGCGCACGCGCCGCATCGCGTCGACGTGCGGCAGCAGCGGGACGCCGCCGCGCCTCGTCGATCCGCCGGAGACCAGAATCCCCTCGGTCCCCTGCGCCTTCAGGCGCTCGGCGGTCGCGAACAGGTCGGTGTCCTTGGAGATCGTGATCATGCCCTCCAGGACCTTCGTCTTGCAGTGGTCGCACTGCAGGGCGCAGGCGGTGCCGGTGACGCTGACGGGGAGGAAGCGGTTGGCCTTCTCGGGCACCCACTCCGAGCTCTGCCAGCGCTTCAGCCCGGGCGCGTAGAACTCGATCGCGTCGCCGAACGTCTCGCGGCGCACACGCATCGCCTCGCCGGGCTCGACCAGGGCCGGCGTGCTCATTCGGCGATCGCTCCCTGCGTGCGGAAGCGCTCGACCTCCGCCGCGAACCAGGGCGCGACCTCGCTCTCACCGCGCAGCATCCCGTCGAGGTCGGCGGCGTCGAAGCCCTCCAGCGCCACGAGCCAGTTGCTCGCCGCGTCGACGTTCAGGACCCCCGGCTCCGAGAGCACGCTCTCGTTGCAGGCCACGATGGTGCCACTCAGCGGCGCGATCAGCGGTCCGACGAACTTTGCCGCTTCGAGGTCACCGAACGGCTCGCCGCGCAGTACCGCGGTCCCCGGGTCGCGCAGCGACAGCGCGACGACGTCGCCCGACGTCTCGCGCCCGAGCGGATCCAGGCCGATGCGTGCCAGTCCCGCACCGTCGAGCTCCACCCACATGTGGGTGTCGGGGTCGTACCGGCGGTCGGCGACCAGCTCATAGCCGGCCACGTCAAACGTCAGCATCTCGCCTCCAGTCCCGGCGTCACCGCGGCCAGCGCGTGACGCCCATCGTCGCCGAAGTCCGCCAGCCGGGCCGCGAGCGCGCGCGGATCGACACACGGTCCTACGAGCGCGCGTTCGAGCGCGCGCGCGGTGCCGTTGAGGTGTTCGGCTGCGACCGTCGCGCGCGCGATGCTGTCGCCGACGACGGTGGCCAGGACGCGGACACCCTCCCGCGCGCCGGGGATGACGAAGACGTCGGCGCGGACCTTGACGCGGCGGCCGAGCCCGGGGGCCGGCGCGCGGGACGGACCG
>DASZDB010000695.1:0-2576 GCA_035942495.1 Solirubrobacteraceae bacterium | reverse complement strand
GCAGCTGATCGCCCGTCGCTTCCGTGTCCTCCAGCGTGTCGTGCAGAACCGCTGCCGCGGTCAGCTCGTCGCGACAGCCGCACGAGCTCAGCAGCGACGCCACCTCGAGCGGATGCAGGATGAACGGGGCGCCGTCGGCATCGCGGGTGTCGCCGTCGTGTGCGCGCAACGCGAACGCCAGCGCTGCGAGCGTCAAGGGGCGGTCTTGGACGAACGTTGGCAGGCTGTGCGCAGCAGTGGGTGTACGGCCCGACATCAAGGCTCATGTTTTCCCTTCGTGGGCGCGGCAAAACCCAGACACGGCGGTCTGGACGGCCGTGGCTCCTCAGCGAACCTGACGAGCCTTGACGTCAGGCGTCGGCGCGTTCTCCGACGCGTCCGGCGCGGGGCGAGGACGGGGGCTGAACCGATACATCCTTCGCAGCGCCCGGGCCGCTGCGGGCAGCCGCTCGGGGCCGAAGAACGTCAGCGCGATCAGGACCGCCAACACCAGATCAATCGCGCCGAGGGTCGGCATGCCGTTATTCGAGCTCACGGTCGCGGGCGCGTGCCGCGACCTCGCAGCGCCATCGTTGGGGTCTCGGGCTGTGTGCCTGCATCCGCCTCAATATCTCGCCTCCGCCGCGCTCGGCTGTGAAAGCCCGGTGACTTCGCGGTGCCCGCGAGTCGGCGTGCGCCTGGTGCGCCTGGTCTCCTGGCTCGCTTCGCGGATTCGCTGCCGCGCGCTCAGCGCTTGCGGAGGGCCACGTGCACGCTTGTCCACGCGGACAGGCCATCGCGCAGCACGAGGTGCGGATAGCGCGACCACTCCAGGCGCTCGAAGTACAGCCCCCCGTGCCGCGCCACGTGGGCACGCACGTCGGCACCGGTCTCGGGATACGGCAGCGTGGTGGCCCGCGTGGCGGTGGAGACGTCGGTCGACAGCTCGTCGAGCGCAATCCAGCGCCCGCCGTCGGCTAATCCGAGCTCCTCGATGATCTCGCGCCGATCGAACAGCAGCACCCCGGGGATCCCCGGCGGCGGCCCCGCGAGGCGATACTCCGTCGACAGCGACAGGATCCCACCCGGCTTGAGGACACGATGCATCTCCGCCAGGGCCTGACGGACTTGTGGAAGCCCGCCGAAGTGCTCCAGCGAGCTCGACGAGAAGGCGCCATCGAACGTCGCGTCCTCGTAGCGCAGGTCGAGAGCGTCCATGTGCTGCACGACGAGCCGCCGCTTGTGCCACGGCGCGCTGTAGAAGCGGCCCGGATCCGTGAGCATCGGTGCCGACGCCGACTCCTCCCACGCACCGCCGGCCAGGTAGAGATCGGTCGCGAACACGCGGCGCACGAAGCGCGTCAGGTAAAACAGCGTCGGCTCGTTGCCCGCTCCCACGCCAAGCAGCTCGGCGTCCTGACGAAGCGCGCCCCCGGCTGCGAGCGCGCGCACGGCCATCGCGACCTCCCAGTGCTTGCGGTACTCCCAGCCTGCCGGGAAGGCATCCCCGCGTCGCGCCGCCTCGACAGCGAGCACGTCGCGGATGATGCGCCGCAACTCGGGATCGCTGAAGTCCTCGATGTTGCAGACCTTGTTGTGCGCGGGAACCGGGTGCATCGCGAGACCTTACGCCGTGGCGATGGCCCACCCGCGGACGCGAAATGCGCGGCCAGGCCAACCTGCAAACGACGATGCCGGTGGTGCCCGAGCCTTTCTGCGGCCGGCCAAGAGCGGCAGCCGCGAGCCGTACTTCGACGGCGGCACGAACGAGATGGGCGACCGCGACCGCGACGGCCGCTAGCCGCCACCGTCATTCGCAGGTCCAGCGGCCGGGCGAGGCGTCAGCGGACGCCGGGTGCCCGGCCGTGGGGGAGACCGGCTGCTCGCGATCGGCAGCGACCAGACCGACCCCCAGAAGCCCCGCGCGGGCAAGCCGCCGCGCCCAGGCAGCGGGGGCCTCCTCACCGAGGCGGCATGACCTTCGTCAGGACGTCGCACGCAAAGGAATCGGCTTAGAGCTAGTCAGCCCACCAGTCGCGCCGGCCCTTCACGTCTTCGCGCGGATCCTCGCCGAGACCGGGCGCACCGAAGACGAGCATCTCGAGGCCCTCCGGCCCGCCCTCGTAGCCTCGCCACGTACCGGGTGGGACGCGCACCGCGTCCCACTCCTTGACCTCGACGATCTCGTCGTCGAGCTTCATCCGCCCGCTCCCGCGCACGACCACGTACACCTCCTCCTGCTCGTTGTGCGTGTGGCCGTACGGGAAGCGATAGTCGGGCGGGATGCGCTGATAGCTAAGGCCGGACTGGTCGAGCTCGAGCGCCTTGCTTGCGAGGCGGAACTCCAAATCCGGCGCGCCGTCGAAGTTGGACCCGACATCCTCCAGATCCTCCTTGAGGTTCCTGAGCGTGAACGGCACGGCGCGATTGTAGTGTTCGATCTTCCTCCCGCCGGAGCTCGATAAGTCTCTGTGCCACGCGCTGGGAGGACTCGAACCTCTGACCCGAGGACGGGCAGGATCGATGTGCCTGCGCGGCCCGCGGTCGTCCGCACTTCTGGGAGGCGACGCTACAGAACTGGCAGTCGGAGTTCCTCG
>DASZDB010000694.1:0-12184 GCA_035942495.1 Solirubrobacteraceae bacterium | reverse complement strand
CTTGTAGGTCGCGACGTCGGGCGCCGCGACGGGGTTGTTGACGACGGTGTGGACCCAGGCGTCCTGCAGGAACAACGCGCGGCGGCCCGCGCCGTCCATCTCGTGGCCGAAGATCCAGACGTTCGCCGCGGCGGTGTAGGCGACGGTGCCGAGGGCGCCGAGCGCGATGTCGCCCGCCGTCAGCCCCACGGACACCGAGGAGCCCGGCACGAGCGGCTGCGGCTCGAACGCGGCGCTCGAGCCGGCCGGCGCGGCGATGAGGGTGCGACCGGCCTTGCGCGCCGCGCGCACGAACGCCCGCCCGAGCGCGGGGCGCAGGCCGGCGATCGTCAGCGGCCCGGCGAGGCTGCGCGCGCCGATCACCGAGCGCGTCGCAGCGGGCGGCAGCGAGGGCTGGGCGAGGATCGCCTCGATCGGCGTCGCGAGCGCGGTGCGCCCGCCGTACTCGCCGATCGTCTCGGAGATCGCGCCGATGTTGCGCGCGACGCCGTCGGCGCCCGTACAGAGGATCGGCGAGCCCGAGAAGCCCGCCCCGAGCCCGCCGGCGTCGACCGCCGGGCCCGACACGCGCACGATGATGCGCGCCGCGCCGCCGCGTTCACGGTCGATGACGTCGGCGACGTCGACGTCGAACTGCGCGATCTCCTGGCCCCGCACGACGCTCAGACCGATGCAGCGCATGCCGGGCTGCACCTCCGTCAGCGGGAGAATCGGATCGGCCGCGCGGGCGGTCGCCGGCGCCACGAGCGCGACCGCGAGAGCGGCGAGAAGCAGGCGGCGCATCCGCGGGCCACGCTAGCAGCGATGTGCATGGCCTTCGCCACCACACGAGCGCGTCTGCGGCCGATCCCGCGGCGGGTAGCATCGCCCCGATGGCCACGGGCGGACCGATGACGGCACCGGCGCTGATCTGGGACGGGCGGTCTCTGCGCCTGCTCGACCAGACGCTGCTGCCGGGCGAGGAGGCGTGGATCTCGACGACGGGCGCGGCCGACACCGCTGCGGCGATCGCCCGCCTCGCCGTGCGCGGCGCTCCGAACATCGGCATCGCCGCCGCCTACGGGCTGGCGATGGAGATCGCGCGTACGGCGGGCGACGACGACCTACGCACCGCCGCGCGAGTTCTGCGCGACGCGCGGCCGACGGCCGTCAACCTCGCCTGGGCGGTCGATCGCGTGCAGGCCGCTGCGCTCGGCGTGGCACCGGACCGGCGCGCCGCCGTCGCCCGCCGCGAAGCGGAGACGATTCACGCCGGCGAGGATGCCGCGAGCGCCGCGATCGCGCTGCTCGGCGCCGACCTGCTGGCCGGCTCGCGGCGGATCCTCACCCACTGCAACACGGGCGCCCTCGCGTGCGGGGGAACGGGCTCGGCGCTCGCCGTCGCGATCGAGCTCGCCCAGCGCGACGACGTCACGGTGCTCGCGTGCGAGACGCGCCCCCTGCTGCAGGGGGCGCGGCTGACGATCTGGGAGCTGCGCCGCGCCGGCATCGCGCACGAGCTGCTCGTCGACGGCGCCGCCGCCGGGCTCATCCGCCGCGGCGAGATCGATGCCGTGATCGTCGGCTGCGACCGCGTCGCCGCCAACGGCGACGTCGCCAACAAGGTCGGCACGTACGCGCATGCACTCGCCGCACGCGCTGCCGGGATCCCGTTCATCGTGGCGGGGCCGACGTCGACGATCGACGCGTCGATCGCCGGCGGCGACGAGATCGTCATCGAGGAGCGCGACATGGACGAGGTGCGCCACGCGGGCGGTGCGCTGCTGACGGGTGTCGACACGCCGTGCCGCAACCCGGCGTTCGACGTGACGCCCGCCGAGCTCGTGACGGCGCTCGTGACCGAGCGCGGCATCGCCTCGCCGGTCACCCGGGAGTCCGTGCTGGCGCTGACCGCCGAAGCCATGCCGGCCGAGTAGCGCCTTGCGCGTCGCGCGTTCCACCACGACGCGTGACGTCGTCGTCGAGGAGCTGGCCGATCCTTCGCCGGGTCCCGGCGAGGTCGTCTGCCGCGTGCTCGCCTGCGGTGTCTGCGGCTCAGACGTCAGCGACGGCTACGTGTCGAAGAAGCTGCCCGCCGTACTCGGCCACGAGGTCGTCGGCGAGGTGCTGGCGACCGGCTTCGCTGTCGATGCCGTCGAGCCCGGCGACCGGGTCGTCGTGCACCACCACGCGCCGTGCGGCGAGTGCCGGCGCTGCCGCCGCGGACACGAGACGCTCTGCGACCAGTTTCGCTCGACCGCGCTGGACCCCGGCGGCTTCGCCGAGCAGGTCCGCGTCGAGGCGGCGCTCGTGCCCGAGCTCTTGGCGCTCGGGGCGCTCGACCCGCTCGCCGGGACGTTCGTCGAGCCGCTGGGCTGCGTCCTGCGGGCCCTGGACCGCACGCGCCTGCGCGAGGGCGACGAGCTGCTCGTCGTCGGCGCCGGCTCGAACGGGCTGCTGGCGATCGCCGCCGCGCGCGCCCGCGGCGTCGAGCGCGTCTGGATCCGCGAGCCACGCGCGGATCGCCGCCGGCTCGCCGAGGCGTGGGGCGCGACCGCGCACGGCGGCGAGCCGGTCGACGTGGCGTTCTTGACCACCGCCTCAGAAGCCGCGATCGCCGGCGCCGCCGCGGCGCTCGGGGCCGGCGGCGTGCTGTGCCTCTACGCCACGACGAAGGCGGGTGCGCCGCTCGGTGTCGACGGCGAGCAGCTCTTCCTGCGCGAGCTGACGGTCTGCTCGAGTTGGTCGGCCGGCCCGCGCGACATGCGTGCGGCGTACGACCTCATCGCGCGCGGCGCGATCGACCCGCTTGCGCTCGTCACGCACCGCCTCGGCCTCGACGAGACGGCCCGGGCGCTGGACCTGCAGCGCCGCGGCGAGGCGATCAAGGTCGTGGTGGTTCCGTGAGGGCGGCGCTGCTGCACGGCCCCGGCGACCTGCGCGTCGAGGAGGTCGCCGAGCCGGAGGGCGACGTGCTCGTGACCGTCGAGGCTGCGACGTCGTGCGCGACCGACGTCAAGTGCCTGCTCTACGGCCACCGCATCCTCGGTCCCTATCCGGCACGGTTCGGCCATGAGACCGTCGGCCGGCGCGAGGACACGGGGGCCCGCGTGCTCGTCGCCGACTCGGTGGCCTGCCGGTCATGCGCGCAGTGCTTCGCCGGGCGCACACAGCTCTGCGTACGGATGACGTGGGTGCTGGGCGGCTTCGCGGAGCGCATCGCCGCCCCCGTCGGGGCGCTGCACCCCGTGCCCGACGGTCTCGACGCGGCGGGCGCCGCGATCGCCGAGCCCTTGGCCGCCGCGGTGCACGCCGTGGCGCGGGCAGGGATGGCGGCCCGTGCGGGCGCCCGCGCCGCCGTGCTCGGCGGCGGAACGATGGGGCTGATGCTGGCGCGGCTGCTGCACCTGCAGGGCTGCGACGTCACGCTGGCCGATCGCCACGCGGAACGACGCGCCCAGGCCGCGGCGCTCGGTGCGCATCCCGTCGCCACGCTCGCGCCCACCGCGTACGAGCTCGTCATGGAGGCCGTCGGCCGCCCCGAGGCGTGGCGTGCGGCGATCGACGCCGCGCAGCCCGGCGCGACGGTCGTGCTCGTCGGCGGCTGTCCGGCGGGCAGCGAGGTCACGCTGCCCTCGGGTCCGCTGCACTACGCCGAGCTCGACGTCCGCGGCGCCTTTCACCACACGCCGGTCGAGGTCGATCACGCACTGACCCTGCTCGCCGAGGGCGACGTCGACTGGCGCGCCATGATCGGGCCCCCGATCGGCCTCGACGAGCTGGCGGCGGCGCTGCTGCGCCCCAACACCGGTGAGGCGCGCAAGCTCGTCGTCGACCCGCGCCGCTAACCTGCCGCCGCTGATGCCCGTCACGATCGTCACCGACAGCACGCACTACCTGCCGCGCGAGCTCGTCGCGCAACTCGGCCTGCGCGAGGTGTCGCTCTACGTCAAGCTCGGCGAGACCCTGCGGCGCGAGAGCGACATGACCGACCTGCCGAGCTTCTGGGAGCAGATGCGCAACGGCTCCGTGCTGCCGACGACGTCGCAGCCGTCGATCGGCGACTTCCTCGAGTGCTATGAGCCGCTGCTGCAGGACGGCCACGACATCCTCTCGATCCACCTCTCGGCCGGCATCTCGGGCACGTACGACTCGGCGCGCCAAGCGCGCGGCCAGCTGGTCGAGCGCGGCCTCGACGAGGGCCGCATCGCGCTGCTCGACTCGCGCACGGTGTGCGGCGGGCTCGGGCTGCAGCTGCTGGCCGCCGCCGCCTGGGCGCGGACCGGCGCCGGGCTGCAGGAGGTCGCCGCGCACGCCGCCTCGGCGCGCGAGCACCTGCGGATCTGGTTCGTGCTCGACACCCTGGAGTACCTGCGCCGCGGCGGCCGGGTCGGCGGCGCGCAGGCGTGGATCGGCGGCGCGCTGAAGATCAAGCCGATCCTCTCGCTGGAGTCGACGATCGAGCCCGTCGAGCGTGTCCGCACCGCGGGCCGCGCCTTCGATCGCATGGTCGAGTACATGCGCACGCTGCACGCGGACGGCGCCGACGCCTGGTGCGTGCAGCACATCCAGGCGCCCGCCCCGGCGCAGCGGCTCGTCGAGCGCGGCATCGAGGTGTTCGGCTGCGAGCCGCGCTTCGTCGGCGAGGTCGGCCCGGTGATCGGCGCCCATGCCGGCCCGGGGATGATCGGCGTCGGGGGCCTGCCGGCCGACGCGCTGCGCTGATCGCACGCGACGCGACGACGGCGCGCCGCCGCGTCAGCCCCTAATCGTCCCCCTCGTCATCCTCGCCTCGCGAGGAACCGTCATAGCCGCGCGGGTGCAGCACATAGAGCTCGGTGGCGAGGTCGGCTTTGGTGTCGATGCCACTGACGAAGGCCTTCACCTTGCGCCCGATGAGCCGCTCGATGGGCTCGCAGAACGTCCCGACGGAGGCGTACTGAAAGAGCAGGCGCAGATCGCGCAGGCGCTGGTGCTCACCCATCCGCTGCAGGCTGCGCTCGGCGGGCGTGAACGTCTGCTCGAGCGTCACGACGAGCATGTCGGGGCCGGCCCAGTTCGTGCGGGTCTTCGTCGGTCCGCGACCGAACTGCTCCTTGTACAGGTGCACCATCTCGTTGGAGATCTGGCTGAGCACGTTTTCGTTCGCGCGCGCCTCGTCGTCGGGTGTGACGTCCTGCTCCTTTACGTCCATCGCCGCTCCGTACCCAGAAACGCGCTGCGACCGATCATGCGGTTGCCCGATCGGCGTGCGCCACCGGCGGTCCCTCGGCGAGGCTGCGCAGCCGCTCCAGCGCGCGGCGGATCACGCGCGAGACCTGCATCTGGCTGACGCCGATGATCTCCCCGATCTCCGCTTGGGTCATGTCCTGTTCGAAGCGCATGTGCAGGATCTCGCGCTCGCGCTCGGTGATGATCCGCATCAACCGGTCGAGCGTCGCGCGATCCTCGGCACGCTCGAAGCCCTGCTCGGCCACGCCGACGGAGTCGGCGAGCGTCGCGATGCTGTCGTCGCCGTGCCCGCGCGGGGCGTCGAACGAGATGGTCCGGTAGGCGCTGCCGGCCTGCAGCGCGTCCAGCACCGACTCCTCGGTGGCGCCGACCGCCGCGGCGAGCTCGCTCAGAGTGGGCTGGCGGTGCAGGTCCTCCGCCAGTGCGCCGACGGCGCGATCGACACGCAGCGCGAGCTCCTGCAGGTCGCGCGGCATGCGCACGGCCCAGGTGTAGTCACGGAAGTAGCGCTTGATCTCGCCGAGGATCGTCGGCACCGCGTAGGACGAGAACGCGATCTCGCGCTCCGGGTCGAAGCGGTCGATCGCCTTGACCAGTGCGAGCGACGCCACCTGCAGGAGGTCGTCGAGCGCGTCGCCGGGGCGCCGGTAGCGCTGCGCCAGGGATCGCGCCAGCGGCATGTAGCGCTCGACGAGGGCGTCGCGCGCCCGGGTGTCGCCGTGGACGGACAGGCGGGTGAACAGCGCGCGCTCCTCCTGCGCGCGGCGCGCGGCGGTGCTGCTCGTGCGCGGACGCGCCCACAGCTCTTCGGCAGGCGGGGCGAGGGCCGGGCTCATGGCGTTGCCTCGGGGCCGCGTCCGCGCGGGTTCCCCGGTCGAGTCCAGCGTGGGCACAGTGGTGAGCCTGCGAGCATCGCGATCCCTCCTCGACAACATCTGTCGGGGATCGCCCGCGCCCGCACCGAGGCTCGCGACTGCCCGCTGTATGCCCGACCGCGGGAGCCAAACCTGGCTGTCTCCTGCCGCCTTGCGAACGACCATAGCAGCGTCGAGATCGCTTACCGCGCAGTTTGCTGGACCCGCGTCGGCGACGCGGCCGGGCAGCGCGAGCGCGGCGGGTTCAGGCGGCCTTGGGCTTCGGACGACGCGACGATGACGGCGCCGGCGGGGGAGGCGGAGGCGGAGGCGGAGGCGTAGGCGGCGGATCTGCCGGTGGCGGCGCGTCGGGCGGCGGCACCTCGTCGGGCAGGATGACGGACCCCGACACCGTTGTCTGGCCTTCGTAGTACTCCTTGAGCACGATCTGCAGGGCGGCGGCGATCGGGATCGCGATGAGCGCGCCGACGATGCCCAGCAGTGCCGATCCGGCGAGGATCGCGACGATCACCGCCAGCGGCGGCACGTTGACCGTGCGCTTGAAGATGAACGGCTGCAGCACGTTGTTCTCGAACTGCTGGTAGAAGATCAGGAAGGCGCCGTAGATGAGCGTCGCGCTCGGGAAGTCCGTGAACAGCGTGACGATCAGGATGATCACGCCGCCGATCGTCGCGCCGACGAGCGGAATCAGGCCGAAGAAGGACATGAGCACGGCGAGCGGGACCGCGAACGGGACGCCGAGGATCGTGAGGATGATGAACGTGAGGATCCCGTTGATCGAGGTGATCGTCAGCGCGCCGGCGACGTAGCCCGACGTCGACCTGTAGATCCGCTCGGCGACGTCACGTAGGCGCTCCTCACGGTGGCGGCCGAAGCGCGTGATGAAGAAGTTCGCGATCCGCCTGCCGTCGAGCAGCAGGAAGAACGCCATCGTGAGGATCGTCAGCATCTGAAACGCTGCGTTGACGAAGCCCTGCGCGATGCTCTGCAGCGCGCCCGCGGCGTCGCCGATCTTCTGCGGAAGCTTCTCGGCCTCCTCCTGCAGCTTCGACGTGATGTCGTACTTGTTGTCGAAGTTGCGGATCGTCGTGTTGTCGCGCAGGTCCTGCACGTAGCCGGGGACGTCGCGCGACAGGTCGGTTGCACCGTTGACGACCGGCGGCACGATGAGCGACAGCACGCCGCCGAACACGAGGAAGATGAGCAGGTAGACGACGAGGATCGCGCCGGCCCGCGGCACCCCGCGACGGGCGAAGAAGTCCACGGCGGGGCCGAGCGCGACGGCGAAGAAGATCGCGATCCCGAGCAGCAGCAGCGTGCTGCGGATCTCGACCAGCAGATACAGCAGGGCCGACAGCGCGGCGATCGTGAACAGGATGCGCGCAATCTGGCGCGTCGTCAGGGACTCCCAGATCGACACGCCGCTGAATCTAGGGTGCGACTCGGACGTCGCCTCGGTCGCGGCGGCGTGGCAGGGTGCGGCGGCCCCGGCCCCTAGTGTCTGCGGCGGAACAGCCCGCCGAACGCCGCGATCCCGCCACCGAGGACGAAGCCCGCGACGGCCGCGCCGATGACGGCGTTCTTCTGGTGCTTGCGCAGCTGACCGCGCCAGTCCGTGAGCACCTCGATCTCGGCGTGCAGCTTCTCCAGCGACGTGCCGAGCGCGACGCGGTTGGCTTCGATCGAGGCGCGGATCTGCTCCGGCGTGCGGGCGGGCACTAGTGCTTCTTCTGCTTCGAGCGCTTGAAGGTCCGCTTGATCAGACCCGCTTCCTTCATCGCCATCGTCGGCACCGGCGGCGCGCTCTGCTTGAAGAACTTCGCCGCGAGATAGCCGGCGACGCCGCCGAGCAGGAACAACAGGCCCGCGACGACGAAGAAGCCCCAGAAGAACGACAGGTTGTCGCCGGTCGGCAGCACGTACCACGCCAGCCAGGCCATCCCGTGCAGCAAAAACAGCACGCCGATCGACACGAAGAACCCGGCCGCCACCCCGATGACGATGCCGCGCAGGAGCTTCGTGACCTTCTCGGTGATCTCGGCCTTGGCGAGCTCGATCTCCTCGCGAACGAGTAGCGACGCTCGCTCGCTGATCTCCTGGACCGTCTGGGCCAGGTCGTGTGTGGGGCTCTCAGTTGCCAAGACGCCGAAGGATCATGGCGGCCAGCAGTCCACCGACGAACGCTGCGCCGACGGCGAGCTCGGGACGCTCGTGCGCAAGCTCCAACACGGGCTCCTGCCAGGACGGCCCGGGTGCGGCGGCGTGCCCGGACGCGAACGCGTCGCCGCTGTCGCCGAGCGTCGTGACGGGCGCCGGCCCGGGTCCGGGCGCGACGACCGAGATCGGCTGCTCGGCGACGGGAAAGGGCATCGCCGGGGGCGGCTGCTCGGGCTCGTGCTGGTGCACGGTCAGCGCCTCGGGCGGCTCGTCGGCGGGAATCTCATAGGCCGAGCCCTCGACGACCGGCTCGACCCGCGCGACGGGCAGCTCCTCGCCGCCGGGGGAGCCGGACGTCTCGTGCTCGGCGACCGGGACGGGAGGCACCTCGTGCTCGGCGACCGGCGGCGGACTCTCGGGAACGGGCGGAAGCGGCTGCGCCGGCGAGGACGCGAGGGAGTCGCCGGCGCTTCCGCCGGCTTCCCCGGCGTCGTCGCTGTCGCTTCGGCTCCCAAACTTCATTCGGGCGGGTCTTCCCCGTAGATGCGCCGCCAAATCATCGCGGCGGCCTTGCTGGTGGCGATCGAGGCGAGGGCGCCGAGGCCGGCCAGCAGGCCGGACCAGATGAGACGCTTGGCCATTTCGTTCGTGGGCACGCGTGCATCCTCTCAGACGGCGCGGGCGGAAGCTGGCTCTACGCCGCCCTGGCGACGTCCAGGCCGCCGCAGATCGTCTCCACGATGAACGTCTTCGCCTCGTCGAACTCCGACTCTCCCTGCGGCAGGGTGTCGAAGATCCATCCGGTCAACACCTGCTCGATCGCGCCGTAGAACGCGAGCGCAGCAAACGCAGGCGTCACCGCGGTGCGGAAGGTCCCGTCTGCCTGCGCCTTGCTCACGATGTCCGCGATGAGCGCGTAGGCCTCGCGGATCTTCGCCAGATGCGTGCGGCCGAACGAGTTCGCCGCCCGCGTGACCTCGACGATGATGACCTTCATGAGGTCGGGGTCGCGGCGGTAGGACTCGATGATGAACGAGGCGATCGCGTGCAGCTTCTCGCGCGCGGGCAGGCGCTGGCCGTCTATCTCGGCGATCACCTCGAGCAGGACGTTCCACCGCTCGAGGAAGAGCGTGTCGAGGACCTCGTCCTTGGAGCGGAAGTAGTGGTACACGAGGCCGTAGGCGACGTTCGCCTCGTCGGCGATGTCCGAGACGCGGCAGGCGTGAAAGCCGCGCGTGGCGAACGCCACCACGGCCGCGTCGAGGATCATCCGCCGCTTGTCGAGCTGCACGGGCTTCGCGGGTTCGACGTTGCGCGAGGAGGCCATCAGGCGCGTACCTCGGCCGGCCAGGTGTAGGCACCGGGGCGGCGGTTGGCGAGCGCCGGCAGGTCGCGGCGTATCCGCGCCTGCGCCTCGAGGTCGAGGTCGGCGCAGATGTGGCACGCGCGGTCGGGTGCGTGCGCGAGCACGATGCCCCACGGGTCGACGATCATCGAGCGCCCGCCCGAACGCAGGGCGGGCGGGCCGCAGTCATGCTCGCCGACCTGGTTGGCCGCGATGACGAACGCCTGGTCCTCGATGGCGCGGGCACGCAGCAGGACCTCCCAGTGATCGCGCGTCGTCGGCACGGTGAACGCGGCCGGCACGCTGAACACGCGCGCGCCGCGGATCGCCATGATCCGATACATCTCCGGGAAACGGATGTCGTAGCAGATGCTCATGCCGAGCTCGACGCCGCCGGCGGTCGTGCTCACGACGAGCTCCTCGCCGGCCTGCTCATGCTCGGACTCGTGGTAGACCGTGCCCTCCACGACGACGTCGAACATGTGGACCTTGCGGTAGGTCGCGTGCAGCTCGCCGTCGGGACCGATGTGAACCGACGTGTTGCGCAGCCGCTCCTCGGCGCAGACGCGCTCGGAGATGGAGCCCGCGACGAGGTCGATCCCGAGCTCGCGCGCCGCCGCGCGTGCCCACGTGATCGCCGGACCGTCGATCGGCTGCGCGCCGGCGACGACCGCGTCGCCGCTGCCCAGCGCGCTCCACTTCTCGGGCAGGACCACAAGCTGCGCGCCGTCGGCGGCGGCCGCGCGGGTGAACCGATCGGCCTGCTCGAGGTTGGCGTCGAAGTCGGCGGTGGAGGTCAGCTGGACGGCGGCGACGCGCATGCGGTCTCTCCCGAACGGTCTCGGATTGACTGGTCAGTCAACCCGTCCGATGCTACCCAGAGACGAGCGCTCGCTCGCGCACTCCACCCGCCGTGGTGCCGCCGGCCACGTCAGCGATACCGCAGATGACCTTCAGATCGTCGCGGCCAGCGACTATGGTCACGCCAGGGTGTTACAACGAGCCCGCCTCAAACCAGGGAGAAACGTATGAAGCTTCGACCGCCCAGCCCGGCGCTCGCCGTCTCGATCGTCGCAGTCGTCATCGCCTGCACCGGCAGCGCTGTCGCGGCCACCCTCATCACCGGCCAGCAGATCCGCAACGGCACCGTCACCGGCGCGGACATCAAGGATGGTTCCCTGCTCTCGAAGGAGCTCTCCAAGGGGACGCAGAACCTCATCAGGAAGAGCTCGACGGGCTCGACGGGCAACAAGGTCGCGTTCGAGGCGATCCGCAAGTCAGGCCCCGAGGGCGTGCCGGCCAACGTCATCACGCGAGTCGCGACGCTGAGGGTGCCGGCGGGTGCCTACTCCGTGCAGGCGAACATGGTCATGACCGCCTTTGCCGGGCCGACGAACCCGCTCGAGGCGCTGCTCGGCGCCAACGGCTCGCTCGGCGGCACGTGCACGCTCAACGCCGGCGGCCCGACGCACTCGTCGACGGGCACGATCGTCGTCAATGACCGCCAGACGCCGACGACGCTGTCGATGCAGCTGACTCGCACCGTCGGCGCACCGACGGACTTCTTCCTCGAGTGCTCGTCCAACGCGCCCTGGCGCGCCTCGGAGACGTCGATCATCGCGACCACGGTCGACAGCGTCACGCTGACCGACGCGACGGGCTGAGCTGACGCTCCCGCTGCCTCGGCTTCGTCAGGAGCCGAGGCGGCAGGTGCGAGCGGCGCCCTGCGCCCGGACGGCGTAGGGAACCGGCGAGGCGTCGGGCAGCGGGTGCAGTTCGACGGCCCGCCCGGCCGGGATCGGCAGTACGCCGACGCTCACCCACTCGCGGCCGAAGCGCCGCGCGCGCACGGTCATCGGCTTCGTCGCGGCGGCCTCGACGCGCACGCCCTCGGGCGCAACCGTGCCGCCGGAAGGAGCCACGCAGCGCGCGGCTCGGCTTGCTGCCGTGACCGCACCGCCCGGGCGCAGCGCCAGGCCGCCCGCACGCACGAGCGTGTCGTCCGCGAAGGAACGCACGTCCGCCGGCGCGCGCCTGATCTCCGCGACGCTGTAGCCGGGGTTGCCGCGCAGGTCGTCGAGCGTCGCAAACCAGCGTCCGGCCTCGAGGAACGGCGCCGCGCGCGGGACGATCTCGAACGTGGGCGACACGCGCTCGCGCCCGAGCAGCTCGATGGCACCGAGCGACGCGCGCACCCGCTCGGAGCGCTGCAGAAACAGCGCGCGGGCGTCGCGCAGCGCCTCCGAACCGCCATCGGCCTTGCCGAACGAGACCCAGGCGAGCAGCAGCACGACGAACGGCACCCAGCGGCGGATCCGCCAGCCGCGCGCGGCCTCGACGAGCATGAGCAGCAGAAAGACGAGGCCCACGGTCAGGTACCGCGATGACGACGGAGGCGCGATGTCGTGGCGCGAGACGGCCGTGAGCGCGTAGAACGTCAACAGGGTGACGGCGAGCGCCGCCAACCGGATCCGGCCCGTGCGGTCGACCCTGAAGGTGCGGTAGACGAGGACCACGAGGATGAGGATCAGCATCTGCTGGCCCGGCTCGATCTGGCGCTCGCCGATGATCGCGCCGGCCGCGTGGTTGGCCGCCG
>DASZDB010000693.1:0-3995 GCA_035942495.1 Solirubrobacteraceae bacterium | reverse complement strand
TCTCGGGCGAGGATCCGTTCGTCGCGCGCAACGAGGCCGGCTGGCAGGGCGGCGCGTTCGTCTACGTCCCGCGCGGCGTGCATCTGCAGGTGCCGGTCGTCGTCACCGTCGTGCAGTCACAGGCGCAGACCGCGCTGCACTGGCGCACGCTCGTCGTCCTGGAGGAGGGCGCGCAGGCCGAGGTCTACGAGCAGTACGTCTCCGCCGACGACGAGAAGGCCCTGTTCAGCACGGTCACCGAGCTGTCGGTCGGCCAGCACGCCAGCCTGCGCTACGTCTGCGCGCAGGGCCTGAGCGAGAAGTCGTGGATCTTCGGGTCCCAGCGCGCGGTCGTCGAGCGCGACGGGGCGCTGGACTGGATCGCGCTGGGCTTCGGCGCCGGCAACGGCCGCGTCGCGATGGACACCGAGCTCGCCGGCCCCGGCTCGGACGCGAAGGTGACCGGCGCGTACGCCACGCACGGCCGCCAGCACCTCGACTACGCCACGACGCAGGAGCACGCGGCGCCGAACACCACGTCGGACCTCGCCTTCCGCGGGATCCTCGACGGCCGTTCGAGCACCGTCTGGTCGGGCATGATCAAGGTCGACCCGGGCGCGCAGCAGATCGACGCCTTCCAGGAATCGCGCAACCTGCTGCTGACGAAGACCGCGCACGCCGACTCGATCCCCGGCCTGGAGATCCTCGCCAACGACGTGCGCTGCACGCACGCGGCGGCGATCGCCCAGATCGATCCCGAGCAGCTGTACTACCTGGGCGCGCACGGGCTGGCGCTCGAACAGGCCAAGCGGCTCGTCATCGAGGGCTTCCTCGAGGCGACGGTGGAGCGCTTCCAGCCCGGCTTCGTGCGCGAGGCCATCGCCGGCGCGCTCGAGCGGCGCTTGGAAGCGGTGCTCGGCGCCTAGCGTCGCCCCGGGTCGCGGCGTGGTTGGGGCGCGGCCGGTGCGGTAGAACGACGGGCAAATGGATCCCTGGATCGCCGAGGCCGCCGCGCGGATCGCCGCGCGCGCGCCGCAGGAGCTCAAACGCCTCGTGGCGGTGTCGTCGCCCTCGGGCGACGTGACCGGAGCCGACGAGGCGTTCGCCGTCGCGCGGTCGTTCGCGCCCGCGGGCGTGCGTGCCGAGCGCGCCCCCTGCTCGTCGGACCTTCACGCGGAGGATCTGATCCTGACGCTGCCCGGCAGCGCGCCGAGCGGGCGCATCATGCTGCTCGGCCACGTCGACACCGTCCACTCCCACGAGGATCACCGCGCCCTCGACGACGCCGGCGACACGCTGATCGGCTCGGGCTCGGTCGACATGAAGGCCGGGGACGTGCTCGCGCTCGGCGTCCTGCGCGAGCTCGCCGCTCGCACGGCCAGCTTCCAGCAGGTCGCGCTGCTGCTCGTCTGCGACGAGGAGTGGCGCGCCGGCGACTTCGTCCACGCGACCCGCTTCGCGGGCTGGGACGCCTGCCTGTGCTTCGAGGGCGGCGAGCTCACCGAGGACGGCGACGAGGCCGTCGTCGTGCAGCGCAAGGCGGCCGGCACCCTGCAGGTGCTCGCGCACGGCCGCAAGGCACACTCGGGGTCGGCGCCCGACAAGGGAGCCAATGCCTTGCTCGCGCTCGCGGCCGCCGCGCAGGCCGTCGCGTCGCGTCACGCGCCGCATGGCGCGGAGCGCCTCACGGCGGTCCCGACCGTCATCAACTGCGGCGAGGCGTTCAACGTCGTCCCCGGCACGGGTGAGCTGCTCTGCGACCTGCGCGCCGACGACGTCAACACGTTTGACACCGTGCTCGCCGAGCTGCCGGAGGGCGTCGAGGGCGTGCGACTGGAACGCGCGCTGCTGCGTCGCTGGCCGAGCATGGACTCGCGCGCGCAGACCGCGCCGCTGCTCATCGAGGCCGCCGAGCGCCTGGGCCGGCCGATCGTCGGCGTCTCGCGTGGGGGCGCGAGCGACGCGAGCTACATGGCGCCGCACATCCCCGTCACGATCGACGGGCTGGGGCCGCGCGGCGGTGGCGCGCACACCGCCGACGAGTACATCGTCGCCGCGTCACTCCAGACGCGGGCCGAGGTCGCGCTCGCGATCGTCGACGCGGTCCTGCGCCGATAGAGCACACCGCCACGCCTCCGCCCTCCGGCGAGCGCATTTTGCCCGCACTTGCGCGGTTTCTTGTGCGGATAGTCACAGCACACACGACGCGTGCAGAAGTTATGAACACCGGACGTGCATTCGTCGGGAACGTGCGCTAGGGTTCCGCCGGTCAGTGATCAGCCGAACTCGCGCCGTTCTACGGCGCGGGGCGGGGGAACCATTGGGGCGCTTTGAGGAAGGTGCCCCTGGGGCGAATTGCCGTATTGCACGGCATAGCGCTAGCTCTTTCTGCGCGAGCCCGTCAGCTAACCCCGCAGGCACCCGAAGGAGAAGGGGTCAAGCCCGCGTGAGGACGCTGTTCCGTATTGCCGTCTGCCTAGTCGCCGTCGTACTACTCGTACCCGGTCAGGCAGCGGCTAAAAAAAAGAATTGGTCCTTCGGTGATCGCACCCTCAAGCAGGGTCACCAGGGCAAGGACGTCAAGACGCTCCAGAGATACCTCAACCGCGTTGGCATCGTGATGGGCGCCGACGGCGTGTTCGGTCCGGGTACGAAGGCCGGCGTACGCACCTTCGAGCAGGCCCAGCGGCGCAAGGTCGATGGCAAGGTCACCCGCACCGACGCGAAGGTGATCAAGGACGTCGCCGTCAACGGCGGCGCCGTCGCATCCGCCTCCACGGGAGGCGCGCTGCCCAAGAACTTGAAGCTCAAGGTGCCGGAGCCGGCCGCGCCCGCGCCGCTCCAGCTCGGCCCCGGCGACCAAGCGACGGTCGGCCCCGACGGCCTCGCGATCGCTCCCGCGTCCGCACCGCCTGAGATCCAGGCGGTCATCGCGGCCGGCAACAAGATCGCCAAGATGCCGTACATCTACGGCGGCGGCCATGGCAAGTGGGAAGACGCCGGCTACGACTGCTCCGGCTCGGTCTCCTACGCGCTTCACGGCGGCGGACTGCTCGACGCTTCGATGCCCTCCGGTGGCTTCATGGACTGGGGCGCGCCCGGCCCCGGGCAGTGGATCACGATCTACGCCAACGCCGGCCACATCTACATGACCGTCGCAGGGCTGCGCTTCGACACGAGCGGCCGCGCGCAGGCCGGCACCCGCTGGCAGCCCGCCAGCGAGCGCAGCGGCAAGGGGTACACGGTCGTGCACCCCGTCGGCTTCTGATCCGCCACCGGCGCCGCGCGCAAGCGGCGCCCGGCGCGGGTTCGTTCGTCTAGCTTCCCGCGGGCTCTTGAGCTCTCGGGATGTCGTACTCCTCGTCGTGCTGGCGTTCGTCCTGGCGCCGCTGCCCGCGGCGCAGGCGCGGGTGGCGCTCGTCGCGAGCGGCGCGCCCGAGCTCGTGCTGCTCGACGTCACGTCGGACCGCGTCGTAACGCGGCTTGCGCTGCCGGCCGCGAGCAATGCGGTGGCGGTCGACGGTGACGGCGTCCGCGGGTTCGTCGCGGCGGGCTCGACGGTTGTCGCGCTCGACGTCAACGAGCGCACTGAGACCATGCGCCGCTCGCTTGGCAGCGCGACGATCGCGGGGCTCGTCGTGTCGCCCGACGGACACCGCCTGTTCGCCGTGCAGGGCGCGCGCCTGCGGGTGCTGCGGGCGAGCACGCTGGAGCTCGTCGGATCGGTGGCGCTGGGCGGCCGCGGCTCCGCGGTGGCGCTCGGCCGCGACGGGCGACTGGCCGCTGTCGTGCTCAACCGCGGGCGCGTGGCGATCGTCGACGCGCGCGCTCGCCGCCTCGTCCGACGCGTGGCCGTGCCGGGGGCGACCGGCGTCGCCGTGGCGCCCGACGGACGCACGATCGTGTCCGCGCGCGGCAGCCTGCGGACGATTCCGCGCGGCGGCCGCCGCGCGTCGGGGCGCCCGATCCGGCTGCCGCGGGGCGCGGGCGGCCACCTGGCGCTGTCGCCGGGGCGT
>DASZDB010000692.1:0-4220 GCA_035942495.1 Solirubrobacteraceae bacterium | reverse complement strand
GCGTTGATCGCCAGCGCGTGCAGCCGGCGGACCATCGGCTCCGGCAGGTGCTCGAAGCGCAGCGCGTAGACGTGCGGGCGCTCCTCGCCGAGGACCCGCGCCTGGCCGGCAACGCGCATGTCGAGGTCGGGCAGCTCGAAGCCGATCGTCTCGTCGGTCATGAGCGGGCGCGGGCTGCGCACGCGCATGCCGCGCGGCCCGACGTCAAGGGTGTGCGCCGGGATCGGCGAGCCGATCTGGCGGCGCAAGGTGCAGCTCAGCGCGATCTGTGCGCGCGGTGCTCGGATCTCGATCATCGTGGCGGCGGTCATCGACGACGTCCTCTTCTTTCGTCGGCTTCGTCCGTACCGAGTGTGTCGACACATTGTGCCGTCTCGGTTAGACGGAACGCTGCCGAGCGACCATGTGTCCGTTCCGACATGCGCTGCGTACGATCGGGTCATGGTGGTCACGGTCAGGCTGCTGGGCGAGCTCTCGGCGCAGGCGGGTGGGCGCCCCGTCCCGCCGCCGGCGCATCCGCAGGGGCCCGCGCTCCTGGCCTGGCTGGCGCTGCACCCCGGCGAGCACGACCGCGGACCGCTCGCGACGCTGCTGTGGCCCGAGCTGGCGCCGTCGAGCGGGCGCGCCGCGCTGCGCAGCGCGGTGTGGGCGCTGCGGCGGGCACTCGGCCCGCACGAGGCGCAGGTGCTCGACGGCCGCACGACGGTCGGCCTGCGGTGCGCGACGGACCTCCAGGCGTTCGAGTCGCTCGCAGCCGCGGGGGCGACGGCGGACGCGCTCGCGCTCTGTCGTGGCCCGTTGCTCAGCGGGCTGGATGAGCACGAGTGGGTGCTGGCGGCGCGGACCGAGCATGCCGCGCGGGTGGCGGCGCTGCGTGCCCGGCCGGCTGCCCACGGGGACGTCCGGCACGTCCTGGGCCGATAGCGAGAGAACCGTGACGCCGTCCGTGGCGCGGGCGGTTCACGAGCTTCGCGGGGCGAGCCGGCACGAGGGCTCGTCGCCGCGGCTGCGGCCGGCGCAGGAGGTGCGGGACAATCCCCTCCCGGTGCCCGTCACCCTCACCACGCCCGGCCTGCGCCTCGTCGAGCACGAGATCGCGGTCCCGCTCGACCACGCTCGGCCCGACGGCGAGCAGATCACGGTGTTCGCACGTGAGGTCGCCGATCTCGAGGGGCTCGACCGGCCGTTTCTGCTCTTCCTGCAGGGCGGACCGGGGCACGAGGCGGCGCGCCCGACGCGCCATCCGAGCGGCCCCGGCTGGCTGGACCGCGCGCTGCGCGACTTCCGCGTGTTGATGCTCGACCAGCGGGGCACCGGCCGCTCGACGCCGGTCGGCGCGCTGTCCGGGCTCACTCCCGCTGAGCAAGCCGCGTATCTGACGCACTTCCGCGCGGACTCGATCGTGCGCGACGCGGAGTGCCTGCGCCGTGCGCTCGGGGTCGAGCGCTGGAGCGTGCTCGGCCAGAGCTTCGGCGGGATGTGCGTGGTGAGCTACCTGTCGCTCGCGCCGGAGGGGCTGCGCGAGGCGTTCATCACCGGCGGCCTGCCGCCGCTCGGCAACCGGATCGACGACGTCTACCGCGCGACGTTCGACCGCGTCCTGGCGCGGTCGCGCTCGCACTACGACCGCTACCCGTCCGATCGCGAACGGGTGCGGGCGCTCATGTCGCGCCTGCAGAGCGACGACCTGCGCCTGCCCGGCGGCGACCGGCTGACGCCGCGCCGCCTGCGCCAGCTCGGCGCGATGCTCGGGATGAGCGCGGGCTCGGAGAAGCTGCACTACATCCTCGAGCTGGCGCCCGACTCGCCGGGCTTCCTGCACGACGCGCAGCGCGCACTGGAGTTCGCGCGCAACCCGCTCTACGCGATCCTGCACGAGGCCTGCTGGGCCGACGGCGGCACGACGCGCTGGGCGGCGCAGCGAACGCTGCCCGATCTGTACGCCGCAGAGCCCGAGCTGCTGACGGGCGAGCACGTCTTCCCGTGGATGTTCGAGGAGTACGGCGCCCTGGCGCCGCTGCGCGAGGCCGCGGACAGTCTCGCCGAGCACGACTGGCCGCGGCTGTACGACACGGCGCGGCTGCAGGCCAACGAGGTGCCGGTGGCGGCCGCGATCTACGCCGAGGACATGTACGTCGAACGCGCGTTCTCCGAGCAGACGGCCGCCGCGATCCGCGGCCTGCGCCCGTGGCTGACGAACGAGCTTCACCATGACGGCGTGCGGGTCGAGGGCGAGCGGGTGCTCGGGCGGCTGATCGACATGGCGCGCGGACGCGTGTAGCGCAGAGCGCGGGGGGTGTGGCGAATGAGCCTCGGCCCGCGAGGCTGATTCGCCACACCGCCCGCCTTTCGCGCATCTCGCTGAGTGTCCGCGGCGAGCACCGGCACTGCCCGCCGCGGTTGTTGGGTACCGTCGGGGCCAGCACGGCTCACGGCGACCGCCGGAAGGAGATCGGGTGCAGGTTCGGGTTCGGCTGGGTGCAGGACTGGCGCGTCTTTGCGCCGCGCCCTTGCTGACGGTCGACCTCGCCGACGGCGCCACCGTCGACGAGCTGTACGAGCGCTTGCGCGACATCGACCCCGAGCTCGCGCCGGCCCTGCGCTCCGCCCTGCCGGTCGTCGCCGGCGAGCACGTGCCCCGCGACCGGCGGCTGGCCGATCGAGATCAGGTCGCGCTGTTGCTGCCCGTTTCTGGAGGCTGAAGACCGCGCTGCCCACAGGAGGAGACGCCATGGCGACCCAACCGCAGACCCAGACGGAGGCGAAGCAGACCGTCTTCGTCGACACCTTCACCGACGGCCTGCTCGGCCCGGACGTGCCCATGCTCGGGCCCGTGCGCGACGGCGGCCACATCGTGTGGAACTCGACACCAGGTTGCTGGGGGCCGATGATCACGCCGGCGATCCGCGGCGGTCACGAGGTCTGCCGCCCGGTCACGGTGCAGGACGCCGAGGTCGGCGATGCGATCGCGATCCGCATCAAGGACATCTCCGTGGCGTCGATCGCGACGTCGTCCGGCAACGACCAGCCGATGGAGGGGCGCTTCAACGGCGACCCGTACTGCGCCGCCGTGTGCCCCGGCTGCGGCACGGAGTGGCCGAAGACGCGCATCGAGGGCATCGGCCCGACGTCGATCCGCTGCGCCGAGTGCGGCGCGGACTGCGCGCCGTTCACGTTCACGAACGGCTACACGATCGCGTTCGACGAACAGCGCCAGGTCGGCGTGACGCTGCCCGCCGAGCGCGCCGAGGAGCTTGCGCGGGACGCCGCCGTCGCTGCCGCGCTGCCCGACAACGCCACCCAGAACCCGATCCTGACGTTCGCGCCGCACGACCTCGTCGCGCTCGCCACGCGGCTGCGGCCGTTCCTCGGCCAGATCGGGACCTCGCCGTCGGCGACGATCCCCGACTCGCACAACGCCGGCGACTTCGGAGCGTTCCTCGTCGGTGCGCCGCACCGGTACGCGATGGACGCCCAGGAGCTCCAGCGCCATAAGACCGATGGCCACCTCGACATCGACGCGGCGCGCGCCGGCGCCGTGATCGTCTGTCCGGTGAAGGTGCCGGGCGGCGGCGTCTACGTCGGCGACATGCACGCGCTGCAGGGCGACGGCGAGATCGCCGGACACACCGCCGACGTCGCGGGCACCGTGACGATGCAGGTGCACGTCGTCAAGGGCCTCGGCATCGACGGCCCGGTCCTGTTCCCCGTCGCCGAGGACCTGCCGTTCCTCGCTCGGCCGCTCAGCGACGACGAGCGGGCGCGCGCGCTGGCGCTGGCCCGCCGCTACGGCATGTCGAGCCTGGAGGAGTCGCTGCCGATCTCCGTGGTCGGCACCGGTCCGGACCTCAACTCCGCGACGGACAACGGCCTCGCTCGCGCCGCCGAGCTGCTCGGGATGTCCGTTCCCGAGGTGGCCAACCGGGCGACGATCTCCGGGGCGATCGAGATCGGCCGCCACCCTGGCGTCGTCCAGGTGACGTTCCGCGCGCCCGTCGACCGGCTCGAGGCGTGCGGCCTGCTGGAGTACGCCATCGACCAGTACGGCGAGGTGCCGCGACCTGGCGCCGACGGATCACGCCGGCCGGCGCCGGCCGCCGCGGCTGCACCGTCCGGCGCGACGCTCCCGACGACGGACGGCGCGGACGGCACCACGCCGCAGGGCGCCTGACGCCCGCGTAGTGACGGTCGGGGCGCGCCGAGTGCGGGTAGCGCACCAC
>DASZDB010000691.1:0-4103 GCA_035942495.1 Solirubrobacteraceae bacterium | reverse complement strand
GCGACCACGAGCCGGGCGGCATGTGTGCGCGCGGCGGCGGTCGAGACCTGCTGACCGAGGACGGCCCGCACCGCGAACTCCGCCGGGTCGGCCGCGCCCGGCACCCGTCGGCCGGGCGCCCGCCGGACGCGCGCGGCAAGGTGCGGATCGCGCGCCAGATGCTCGTCGATGGCGACCGGCTCGGCGTCGAGGTCGAGCATCCGTCGGCAGGAGCCGATCGCGCTAGCGCGGTGGCGCGGGTCGGTGAGCGTCAGCCGGCAGTCGACGTGGTTCGCCCGTGGCGCGAGCGCGACCACGCCGACGCCGTGCGGCAGCCGCAGGGTGCGGCGATAGGCGCCGTCGCGCCACTCCTCGACGCCCGGTACCGCGGTCGCGGCGAGGTGGCCGAACAGGTTGTCGGGCCACAGCGGCGGGTGAAACGGCAGGCGCAGGCTGAGCGTCTGCGCCGCGCTACGGGACCCCGTCGGCACGGCGCGTCACTCGGGGCGCGGACCCTGCGGCAGGCCCGGGCCCCTGCGCGGGTCGTCGATCGACAGCCGCTCGAGCGCGTCGACAAGCTCGATCAGCACGCCCGAGTCCAGCGCGTTGCGCCGCTCCGGCCGGTCGAGTCGCAGCAGCGCGATGCCCGGCTCGACGTCGACCTCTTGCAGTGACCCCACGCGCGCAAGCGTAGGGAGTCCGGGTCCGGGCGATCCCCCGCCCAGCGACGGGTATGGAGAGCCGCGTGACCACCGACACCCGCAGGCTCGTGATGGGCGACTGGTCGCCGATCGTGCGCGACCCGCTGGACCTCATGCGGCTCGTCTTCGCCGCGGGCGCCGTCGCGTTCGCCGCGTCGGGCGACGCGGCTGGCGCCTTCAACCTCGGGCTGGCGTTCGTCGTGCTCGTCGCCGCGCGCCTGGCCAACCTGCCGCGCATCTACGACCTGGCGGCGATCGTCGCGCTGGCGTTCACCCAGGGCGGCGAGGCGTTCGGCCTCTACGACGCGATCGAGTGGTACGACCGCGTCGTGCACGTCGTCGTCCCGCTGCTGGCCTCGCAGATCATCTACCTGTGCCTGGCGCGCATGGAGGTCATGCCGGATCCCAGCCAGGAGACGCTGCCGCGCCACGAGGCCGGCATGCTCATCGCCGTCTTCGCGCTCGGCCTCGCGGTCGGCGCGCTGTGGGAGATCTTCGAGTGGAGCTCCGACGGGCTCTTCGGCTCGGAGCTGTCGGAGGGCAACACCGACACGGTCGGCGACCTCATCGCCGACGCCTGCGGCTCGCTGGCGGGAGGCGCGCTGATGGTGCTGTGGGCCAAGCGGGGCTGGGGCTCTGTGCGAAGGATCCCGGGCGAGAACCGGCGCGAAGACGCGCGCGCCTGACGCCGCCTCAGCGAAGGAGATCGCGCGCGGTCCGCAGCGCATCGCGCGCGTCGGCCGCGAGGCGCTGGGCGACGACCGCGGCGGGGGCGTCCGTCGCCAGCTCGTGCGTCTGGCCGGCCCAGAGGTTGACGACGTCTGCGTCCCCGCGCCGCCGTCCCTCCTGGCGCAGCGGCGCCGTCAGGTGGTGCACCTCCGGATAGGCGGCGGGCGCCGCTTCCCCGTGCTCGCGCATGAAGCGGTTGACGATCCCGCGGGCCGGCTTGCCGGTGAACGCGCAGGTGATCGCCGTCGGCGCCGAGCTCGCGAGCGCGGCGCGATGCACGTCAGAGGTTCCTGCCTCGGGACAGCGCAGAAACGCGCTGCCGACCTGGGCGGCGCGTGCACCCGCGGCCAGCGCCCCCGCGATGCCGCGCCCCGACGCCAGCCCGCCGGTCGCTACGAGCGGCAGCTCGGTCTGCGCGCCGACGAGCTGCAGCAGCGCCAGCAGGCCGTACGGTGACTCGTCGCCCGCGAACGACGCGCGGTGCCCGCCGGCCTCGTAGCCCTGCACGACGAGCGCATCGGCGCCCGCCGCCTGCGCCTGCCGCGCCTCGACCGGGCTCGTGATCGTGATCCACGCCGCCGCTCCGCTCGCGCGGATCCGAGCCACGACGTCCGGGGAGGGGCAACCGAAGACGAACGACACGACCGTCACGCCGAGGTCCGCCAGCGCATCGAGCTTGGCGTCCCAGTCGTCGTCGTCGCAGCGCGGCTCGCCAAGCGGCACGCCGGCCCGCGCCGACTCCGGCGCCAGGCGCTCCGTGTAGCGCGCGACGACCTGCGGGTCGGACCGCGCTGGCAGCGGCGCGAAGAGGTTGACGCCGAACGGCCGCTGCGAGGCGGAGCGAAAGCGCCGCACCTGATCGGCCATGTCGGCGGCCGTGCGGTAGCCCGCCGCCAGGAAGCCCAGGCCACCCGCGTCGGAGACGGCCACCGCGAGCTCGACCGTGGCGGGGCCGCCGGCGAGCGGCGCGAGGACGATCGGGATGTCGAGGCTGTCGAGCATCGCTGGCGAGCCGCCACGGTAGCCGAGGTTGGCGCGGGTTCGCGCTCGAGCCGCGGCGTGACCGGGCCGCGATAGCCCACCCGCGCGCGTGGGTACCCGCCAGCCGACAGCCACAGAGGAGGTCGCGATGGAGTACGACGAGAACAACCGCGAGGTGAGCGAGGACGCCGTCGACGTGGCGCCCGCGGCCGAGGCGGTCGCCGGCGAGGGCGGCGAGGTCACCACGCGTGACGAGGTCGATCCCGATCTCACGGAGGCCGGCGTGACGGCCGAGAAGCCGCAGCGCGAGAACGACTGACGGCGCCGATCGCGCAGCCTCCGGCCGGTCAGCGCACCCGCCGGAGGCGCGCGAGCGCTCCCGGCGCCACCCCGCTACTGCGCGCGCGTCAGCCGCGCCGCTTGCGGGCCACGATCGCGATGTACGTGATCGGCTCGCCGGCCATCGTCAGGCGGTGGCGAAACGGCTCGCGGACGAGGATGTCGCCTCCGTCCTCGCGCGCCTCGAAGCCGCTGAGGTATTCGCCGAAGTCGCTGCCGCCGGGCTCGGCGAGATCCTCGTGCAGGCTGACCGAGAACCACGCCCCCGGCGGGAACAAGCTCCAGAGCCGGTGAAAGCTGTCGGCCGTGATGTGGCCGAGCCCCAGCGCGCCGGCGCAGACGAGCGCGTTGAGCCCGTGCTCGCGGATGAGGTCGGGGACCTGCGGCAGGTCGTCGGTGTCGCCGACGAGGTACTCGGCGTAGAGCCCCGGCCGGTCGCGCTGCGCCGCGTCACGCGCCTCGGCGATCCCGTCCGACGCGACGATCGTACGCACACCGCGAGCGCGCAGCTCCTCGCCGGAGACGCCGTTGCCGGCCCCGAGGTCGAAGACCGCCAGGTCGCCGGCCGCTGTGCCCGCGTCGGCGGCGCAGGCGACCAGCCGTTCGGCGAGGATCGTCGCCGACGCGCTCAGCAGCCGCCGCTGCACGACCTCCTCGTAGAGCCCCGGGATGGCGTACACGCGCTCGTACTCGTGCAGCCGGAAGCGGTCCGTGGTGCCGTCGGCATGACGCACGACGAGCGATTCCTCGGTCTGGTCGCGTCCCGGTTGCAGCTCGACTTCGTAGTCCATGACTCTCCTGTTCGGTGTGCCGGTGAACGCGCGTGCGACCGTGGGTACATCGGCGCCGATGCGTACGTACGACCTCATCGCCGACCTGCCCGTCCGTATCGACGGCTACGCCCTGGAGGGCCTCGAACGGCACGTGTCGAGCGACTTCACGCGCCGCACCACGGTCGTCCACCTGCACGGCAACGGCGAGGCGGGACACGGCGAGGACGTGGCCTGGGACTCGATCGACCAGCAGCGCGCGCTCAGGGTCGGGACGTCGCTGCCGCTCGCCGGTGAGTGGACGCTGCGCTCGTTCTCCGAGCACCTCGCCGAACTCGAGCTGTTCTCGCACCCGCCGCGGGAGGAGGTCGCACGGCTGTATCGCAACTGGGCCTACGAGTCGGCCGCGCTGGACCTCGCGCTGCACCAGGAGGGCGTCGCGCTGCACACGATGCTCCAGCGCGAGCCGCAGCCGCTGCGGTTCGTCGCCTCCGTGCGACTCGGCGAGCCGCCGTCGCTGGATCCGCTCTCGTGCCGGCTCGAGCAGTACCCGTGGCTTCGCTTCAAGCTCGATCCGACCTCGGAGTGGGACGAGGATCTCGTC
>DASZDB010000690.1:0-2554 GCA_035942495.1 Solirubrobacteraceae bacterium | reverse complement strand
CGCGGCCCCCGCGCCGGCCGCAGCCGCCGCACCCGCGGCCGCCCCACCCGCTCCCGTGACACCACCACCCACGCCGACGCTGGCCGAGACCGGCACCGCCAAGGGCGACGTCACGACGCAGGAGCTCACCCGCACGCAGGGGCTGATCGCGCGCCGGATGGCCGAGTCACGCGCCACGATCCCGACGTTCGAGCTGCGCACGGAGATCGACATGGAGGCGTGCGTCGCGCTGCGCGCCGACCTCAAGACGCTCGGCGACGACGGGGAGGGCGGGGTTCCGTCTTTCAACGACATGGTCGTCAAGGCGTGCGCCATCGCGCTGCGCGAGTTCCCGCGCGCCAACGGCAGCTACCGTGACGCGCGCTTTGAGCTCTACGGCCGCGTCAACGTCGGCATCGCCGTCGCGGCGCAGGACGCCCTCGTGGTGCCGACGGTCTTCGACGCCGACCGCAAGTCGCTGCGCGAGATCGCGCGGGAGACGCGCGCGCTCGCCGAGCGCGTGCGCGCCAACACGGTCACGCCGCCCGAGCTCAGCGGGGGGACGTTCACGGTGTCGAACCTCGGCATGTACGGCGTGACGGACTTCACCGCCGTGATCAACCCGCCGCAGGCGGCGATCCTCGCGGTCGGCGAGCTCGCCCGGCGAGCGGTCGTTCGCGACGGCGCGGTCGTCGCGCGCCACACGATGAACGTCACGCTGGCCTGCGACCACCGCATCCTGTACGGCGCCGACGCCGCGCAGTTCCTCGCACGCATCCGCACGCTGCTCGAGCGCCCGCTGGCGCTCGCGTTTGGCTGACGCGGTCTGAACGCCCGCGGCTACCGCGGCGCGAGCAGGCCGTCGACCGTGCCCGCGACCCCGTCCGTCGAGCGGCGCAGCAGCTCGGCGACGGCGTTGAGCACCTTCTGCGTGGCCGCCGCGACGGGCGGAAGCAGCGGATCGGCGATCTGGGCGAGCGCGTCGGCAGTGCCCTGAACCTTGCCGCTGAGGCCCTCGCCGGCGGTGCGCACGCCGTCCGCGGCGCTCTTCCTCGGCGCGGCGGGCGCCGGCGGCGTGACGCTCTGCGGCTCCGCGTCGCGGGCCCGCGGCGGGTCGATGGAAGCCCTGGCGGGACGGCTCTGCGCCGACGTGCTGATGCCGGCCTCCGTTGCGGAGGTGCGCGCGCGGGGGCGGGTCGTCGCCGCGGCAAGATCGCTTCTCGAGGCCGAGCCCTGGGCACGGGCGGCGAGCACGATCGGCTTGCTCGAGGCGGTGCGGACCGGACCGCTGCGTCCGTCGTCGAGGATCAGCGCCGTCTGGCGCGCCGACTGGGCCACGGGATCTGACCAGCCGCCGAAGGCGAACAGCGCGCTGACGGCGAGCAGGCAGAGCGCGGCGGCGGCAACGAGCGAGACGCTGGCGCCGATCGAGGCGAAGAGTGCGCGGGTCCCTGACATCCCATATCCGTTATCGGCAGCTCGGCGCCCTACCTGAAGACCCCCCGCGGATACTGCGAGGCGTTCGACTCGCGGCTCGTGTCGCGCCTGACCCGCGGCGGCTGGTGCGACGTGTCGACGATCAGGCACAGCCACCGCCGGCGGTCGGGGTCCGGGCCGGGCACGCAGGTGCGGTACAGGTCGCGGTCGACCTGCACGCTGTCGGCCGCGTCGACGTGCGCGCGCGTGAAGTCGTCCCCGTTGGCCTGCACCCACAGACGGACGGCCATCGACTGGCGCGCGAACGCCTCGCGGTCGGCGTTCAGCTCGGGCCGGTGCACCAGGCCGGCCACGACGAACGCAAAACCGACCACGGCGAGCGCCGCCAGCCCGGCATAGTCGTCGGCGACGACCTTGGGCAGATCGCGCCGCCGGCGACGCAGCAGGATGCCGCCCAGCCCGCCGAGAAGCGCGACCGCGAGGACGTTCAGGGACCCGGCGAGAAGCAGCGCCGCGATCCAGCCGCTGCCATCGCCCGCGATCGGCAGCCAGCGCAGCAGCGCCATCTCCGCCAGCGTCACGACGACGAACGTCGGCCACAGCCAGGCTCCGCTCAGGCGCCACCGCACCCGCCGCAGGCGACCGCCCGGTGGGATATCTGCCGACTCGGCCATTCAACCAGCGTACGTACCCGGTACTCTCGGGAGAGACGGTTGGCGTCTCGCGCGGAGATCCCGACGAGATGTCGAAATGGTGAGGCGGAGATCCCGTCCTCGACCGCCGAGTACGAAAGGCGAAGATGGCGACCAGCAGCACGGACGTTCAGATCGGTCCCAGCACCCCCGCCCCGGAGAGCCCGTCCGCACATCTGAGCCCCGACGACCGCGTCGGCCTGTTGCGCGCGATGCTGCTCATGCGCGCGATCGAAGAGCGCGCGATGAACCTCTACCGGCAGGGCAAGGTGCCCGGATCGTTCTACGACGGGTTCGGCCAGGAAGCCGTCTCCGTCGGCCCGACCTGGGCGATGGCGGCGGCCGACCGCCTCTGCATCCTGCACCGCGACCTCGGCGCGCACCTCGTGCGCGGCGTACAGCCGACGAACATCCTCGCCCAGTACATGGGCCGGGAGGCCGGCATC
>DASZDB010000689.1:0-7637 GCA_035942495.1 Solirubrobacteraceae bacterium | reverse complement strand
CCTCAGGGGCGGGTTTCACCGTTTCATCGGGTGAGATCTTGCGAGCTGCGCCGTCACACCTTTTCCTGTTGCAAAGAGGGGAGTGTGGGCGTACCGTCGATTGATGTACGCGCGTCGGCTCCTCGTTCTGCTGGCGCTGCTCGTCGCCGTCCCGTTGTTCGCCGGCTGCGGCGCGGAGAAGCTCTCGACGGCCTCGATCGCCGAGGCCGCCGAGGTGACCGTGGCCGAACGCGGGATGCGGATTGCGATCGACCAGACGCTGACGGTGCCCGGCGCAGGTCGCATGTCGACGACCGGCAGCGGCGTGATGGACACCGGTGGGCAGACCAGCCACTTGACGATGAAGGTGACGAGCGCGCCCGATGTCGTCGTCGGGGCCTTCGACAAGAGCGACCTGTCGACCGAGGTCATCACCGACCACGCGGTCGTGTACACGCACTCGACGCACCTCAGCCAGCTGGTCGGCGCCGGCCGCAAGTGGCTGAAGATCGACGCGGCGAAGGTCGGCGAGGCGGCCGGCATCGACGTGTCCGCGCTGACGCAGCCCGGCCAGGACCCGACGCAGGCGGTGCGGCAGCTCAAGGCCGTCGGTGCGAAGGTCGAGAAGGTCGGCCGCGAGGACGTCCGTGGCTTCGAAACGATGCGCTACCGGGCGACGGTCGACCTGCGCCGCTACCCCGCGCTCGCACCCGCTGGCGACCGGGCGGCCGCGCGCGCGGCGATCGAGCGGCTCATCGAGGTGACCGGGGCGAGCACCATCCCCGTCGACGTCTGGATCGGCAAGGACGACCTCGTGCGCCGCATGACGCAGAAGCTGTCGCTCGAGGGCGCCGCCGGGCCGAGCGAGATCGAGCAGCGCTTTGAGTTCTACGACTTCGGGACGAAGGTCGACGTCAAGGTTCCGTCGGCCGCCGACGTCACCGACGTCAGCGACCTCGCCGCATCCGGCGCGGCGACCATCGGCTCCTGACGCCGCTCAGCCACTGACCGGGTGATCGTCGGCCTCGGGCTCCAGCGCGCGGGCCGGTTCGACGCCGGTGTCGACGAGGTTCGTGACGCTCAGACCGAGCAGCGTGAGGCCTTGGCGCTCGATCGTCGGCGTCGCCGCGGCGAGCAGAACCCGGGCTGCGCTCAGGATCGGCTCTGCGGCGGCAGTGGCATCGGGCAGCGTGTGCGAGCGGGTCGCGCGGGTGAAGTCGGCGAAGCGCAGGCGCAGGACGACGGTGCGGCCCGTGTAACCCGCCTTCGCCATCCGCCGGGTCACGCGTTCGGCCAGGCCGGCGAGCGTCTCGTCGCGTTCCTGTGGGGTGAGCCGACGAGCCCGCGCGCCGGCGAGGGAGCGTTGCGTGCCGAACGAGCGCGGCGGCCGGCCCGGCTGCACGGGCGTGCGGTCGCGGTTCTGCGCGAGCGCGTGGACGCGGCGCCCGGAGCCGGTGCCGAGGATCTCGACGAGCTGTGCTTCGGTGAGCTGCGCGAGCTGCCCGACCGTCCTGAGGTTCGCCGCGTGCAGCCTTTGCGCGGTCTTCGGGCCGACGCCCCACAGCTGCTCGACGCGTAGCGGATGCAGGAAGGCGCGCTCTTCGCTGGGCGCCACGACGAGCAGGCCGTCGGGCTTCGCGGCCCGGCTGGCCATCTTGGCGACGATCTTCGTGCGCGCGATGCCGACCGTGATCGGCAGGCTCGTCTCGGCCCGGACCTCCGCGCGCAGCCGCTCGCCGATCGTGCGCGCCTCGCCCTTTGTGCGGGCTTGGCCGCTGACGTCGAGAAACGCCTCCTCGATCCCCATCGGCTCGACGACCCCGGCGGTGCGCGCGAACACCGCGAAGACCGCCTGGCTCGCAGCGACGTAGTCCGACCAGCTCGGCGTGGCGATGATCGCCTGCGGGCACAGCCGCCGCGCCTGCGCGCCGCCCATCCCGCTGCGCACGCCGAAGCGGCGCGCCTCGTAGGACGCGGCCATGACGACGCCGCCGCCGACGATGACGGGCTTCCCGCGCAGCTCGGGATCGTCGCGCTGCGCCACGGACGCGAAGAACGCGTCGACGTCGGCGTGCAGGATGACCGTGCGCGGCGCGGACACGAACACATGTTCGCATCACCGCAGACGTCGTGCACGCCGCGTTGCGTGGCCGGCGCCGGCGCGCTCAGCCGGCCGGGACGCGGACGTCGAGGTAGCGCAGCGGCGCGGGCCCGCGGCCTGAGACCGAGTACGGAGCGCCGGGCGGCCCCTGCAGCCACGACCCGCTCGGCGCCCGCAGCTCGCGGTCGCCGATCGTCAGCGCGAGCTCGCCCTCGAGCACGTACAACGACCTGACAGGATCAGGACGGGCGTGCGTCGTCGCGTCCCGCTCGGGATCGCACAGCACCTCCACCACCCGGATCGCGTCGCTGTCGGCGAGCAGCGTCACCCGCAGGCCGGGTTCGTCGCTGAGGATCTCGTGCTCGCCGACGACCGCGTCGGTCGTCGGGCGGCCGCCGTCGGCCGGCGGCGGATGCTGGTCGTAGGACGCGGGCGGCGTCCGCCCGTCGCGCACGGCGCGCATGAAGTTCGCGAACTCGCGCCCGGGGGCGTGGAGGTTGAGGTAGCGCACGTCCGCGTTGCTCGCGTTGCGAAAGCCGTGGACGACGTCGGGCGGCACGCTCGCGAGCACGCCCGCGCGCATCCCGACAGCATCGCCGTCGACGCCGAGCCGGAGCGTCAGCTCGCCGGCAAGCACGTAGAACAGGTCGGTGTGGTGGTGGTGGACGTGCAGGTCCGCGCCGTCGCGGCCCGCGGCGAACCGCGACCACGTCACGTGCAGCGCGTCGTGGTCGCAGAGGATCTCGACCCGCCGGTCGGGTGCATCGCCGATGATCTCGCCGCCGCCCGGCGGGATGACGATCGGTGCGCTCGGCATCGCGTCAGCGATACCCCGTCGGGTCGGGCGGAAGGCCTGCGTCCTGGACCTCGACCATGTAGCGCCAGCAGTCCGGCTGCGAGCCGTCGACGTCGGTGAAGCCGTACTCGCGGGCGAGCCCGCCGGAGGAGAACGAGCCGCCGTTGCGTTCGGACAGCTGCGGATCGGCCGCCAGCGCCACGACCGCCCGCCCGACGAAGCGCGGCGACTCCGAGATCGCCATGAAGTGCGGGTTGCCGACCGTCGCCTCGCGCCACGTCTCCTCGGTGACCCCGTAGATCTCGAGCATCATCTCCGAGCGCAGCCAGCCCGGCGTCAGCGCCACCGCGGTGGCGCCGTGCGGCGCAAGCTCGCGGGCCTGCGCGAAGGCGAGCCGCAGGACCGATGTCTTGGCGAGGTCGTAGAACGCCGAGAGGCGATAGTTGACGGCGTTGTACTCCCGCGTGCCGTCCGTCATCTCGACGACGAGGCCGCCGGGCCTGCGGATGAGCAGCGGCAGCGCGAAGTGGCTCGTGATGAGGTGCGTGTCGATCGCCAGGCGCAGCATCCGCAGGCCGCCGTCGAGATCGTGCTCCCACAGCGGCGTGTTCCACTCGGCGAGCTTCTCGCCGCCCCAGATGTCGTTGACGAGCACGTCGAGGCGGCCGTGCTCTCCGTCGATCCGCCGCACGAGTGCCTGCACCTGCTCGGCCTGCAGGTGGTCCACAGCGACCGCGATGCCGGTGCCGCCGGCGGCGGTCACGAGCTCGGCGGTGTCCTCGATCGTCTCCGGCCGGTCGTACTCCGAGCGCTGCTTGCGCGTCGAGCGCCCGGTGCAGTAGACCGTCGCGCCCGCCTCGCCGAGCGCGATCGCGGTGCCGCGCCCCGCGCCGCGGGTGGCGCCGGCGACGAGCGCGACCTTGTCCTTCAGCTGACCCTCTTGCATGCTGCCATCCTCTCCTGTCAGGCGTGTCCGGCGTGACGGTTGGCCGCGGTGAGCGTCAGCACGAGCAGCGCGCCGAGCATGCTCGCGCGGCGCCGCGCAGGCGTCAGCGCCCCAGCGTGCGGACCGTCTCGCGTACGAGCTGCACCGCGTCCTCGGGGTCGGTGAAGCGGCTGCCGAAGCGCTCGCGGACGCCGGCCTCGAGTGCGCCGATCTCGCGCGTGCCGTCCATGGCCTCGAGCACCCACGCGACGACCTCGCCCTTGACGGTCGGCTGCGGCCGCGCACCCCGTCCGTGCGTCCGCGGGCCGCTGGGGAAACCGTCGGCGGACGTCTGGTCGTAGGCCGCGCGCACGACGCCGCCGCGCCGCGCCCCGATCCGCCAGCGCCAGATCGAGCCCTCCGCGGAGGACGCGATCCGCATCGAGATCTCGTCGCCCGGCGCGACCGCGATCGGCTTCTGCACCGGAAAGAACGCGTGCGCCCAGCTCGAGGTGACCGACGGCGGCTCGTTGTCGAGCGCGATCTCCGGGGTCAGCCAGCAGCGAAACCAGCCGCCGATCCCCTGCATGACCCCGCCGCGCGTGACGATCACGGCGACGTCGGCGTCGAAGTCCGTCGCGGCCGACTCGTCGAGCTCGCTGCTGAGCAGCTGCGCGGGCGGTGCGAGGAAGTCGTCGGAGTGCAGGTGCGGCATCTGCACGTTGTTGAGCTGGCAGTGGCGGATCGGGCTGAAGTCGATGCCGTGGCGGTCGCGAGGGCGATCGCCGAGAAGCTGATAGACGCGATGGTTCTGCACGGCGGCGACGTGCAGCTCGACGGCGACCGGGATGCTGCGAGCGTCGGGCTTGAGGAAGCGGCGCCGCGCGTCGGCGAGAACGCCGACCATGCCCTCGCCGACGCCGAAGTTCCACAGTGTCTCGCTGATGAGGACGTCGGCGCGCTCGGGCAGCTCGACACGGTAGGAGCGATCGCCGAAGAACTCGACGCGGTCGTCGAAGCCGTTGACCCGGGCAAGCTCGCGGGCGAGGTTGACGACCGGTCCCTCCTCGATCGCGAAGACGCGGGCCGCGCCCGCCTGGCAGGCGAAGTAGGCGAGCACGCCGGTGCCCGTCCCGACGTCGACGACGATGTCACCGGGGCGGACGACCGCGTGGATGGCCTCGTGGAGGCGGTCGACGCGGTCGGCGTCGGCGAGCAGGCTCGCGTGGTAGTGCAGGAGGCCGACGTCGTTGAACCAGGTCATCGGGCCGTGGAACCTATCGGGGGTCCGCCGCACCCCGAAACTCCCGCCACCCGGACTTGCCGGTTGCCACCTCTGCTGACCGCGGACCCGACCGGTCGTGGCGCGCCGAGCGCGGATATCGCACCTGGCGCGCCACGATGGCCGTCGCCTCTGCTGGCGCGCCTACGCAACCGGTGACCTATCGTCGTAGGCGTGTCGCGTACGGGCTTCACGATCCAGCGTCCGGGTCGTCGCGTCGAGGCGAGGCGCCGTCGCAGCCCGGAGCGCTGACGGTGCGACGGCCCTGGTTGCTCGGACTCCTCCTCGCCCTCGTCACCGTCGTGATCGTGGTGGCGCTGATCGACAGCGAGGTGTCCGGAACAGGCGCCGAGAACGTGGGCGAGTCCGGCCCGGAGCGGGCGGTCCCGACACAGCCGCCGGTGCAGGCGCCCGCGGTGCAAGGCGCGCAGAAGCGCGCGCCGCGCAATTGCGAGGCCACGCAGAGCAATCCCGGCGGGACGAACAACTACATCCCGGACGCTCCCGAGCGCGACTCGCTCGGCAGCGGCTTCGTCATCACCGGACTCGTGCGCTCCGCGGCCGGCTGCCGGCCGCTCGAGGGCGTGCGCATCCAGGTCTGGCTCGCGACGCAGACGGGCGGCGAGCAGGACAACCGCGCCAGCGTGCGAACGGGCGCCGACGGTCGCTACCGCATCGAGACCGACCCCACCGTGCCGCAGTTCGGCGAGCCCAACATCCACGTGGGCTATGACGACGAGCGGTACCGCGGGGTGTTCATCCGCCGCGTCGTCGACCTCGACGACGACCGTGCCGTGGTCAACCTGACGCTCGCCCGCGGTGACTGATCGGCGCACGCCGGCGCTGGCCGCCGCGGCCGGGGTGGTCGTCGCCGTGCCGCTGAGCCTCGCGCTGACCGATCGCCACCTCGCCGGCGCATCCGCTGCGCTGGTGGTCGCCACCACGGCGGGCACGCTCGCCGCCTCGGGCCTGGCCATCCAGCCGCTGCTCGCGCGGCGACGGCGGATCACCCGCCACCAGATCCTCGGCTCGGTCCTGCTCGGCCTCGTGCTCGTGCACGTCGGCGCGCTGTTCGTCGAGTCGCCCGAAGACGCCTGGTTCGCGCTGTCGCCGGACGGCCCGACGCGTGCCCGCATGGCGCTCTTCGCCACCATCGCGCTGTTCGGCGTGGTCGCGCTCGGGGCGCTGCGGACCCGACTGCCGATCGCGGCCGCCGCCTGGCGCCTGCTGCACGCCTACCTCGCCGTGGTCGTGATCGCGCTGGGCATCGGCCACGCGGTGCTCACCGATGGTGCGCTCGACGACGCCGGCACGGCCGTCCTGCTCGCCCTGGCCGCGATCGGGCTGGTCGGCGTCGGCGCGGCGCACGCGACGCGCACGCGGCGGGCGCGAGCGTCGCCGAAGCCATGACTCGCCGGGTCGCGGCGGCTGCGCGCCGCGGACGGGGGCGACGTCGCGTCGCGGCTGCGACGAGCGGCGGCATCGCGGCGTCCTGCGGCGGCTTCCTGTCACGAAAAGCGCGCGACCTGCGGCCCGCTGCCGCGATACCGTCGCCGGCGCGGCGTCAGTCCCAGAAGTCGGGAACCTTCTCGTTGTCGCCGCCCTCGGGCCGGCGGCTGCCGATGCAGATCACGTCCATGCCCTCCGGGCCGCCCTCGAACGAGCGGGCGACCGCGGGCGCGACGCGCAGCACGTCCCACGCTGCCAGCTCGACGAGCTCCTGATCGAGCTTTGCCCGACCCGTGCCGGCGACCACGACATAGACCTCCTCCTGCTCGTGGTGTCGGTGCCCCCAGGGCATGCGCGCGCCCGGCTCGTACGTGAAACGGCTGACACCGAGCTCGCGCGAGTTCAGGGCGTTGCGCGCAAAGCGCCACTGCATCGCTAGGTCCGCCGGGCTGCGGTCCTCGAGATGGTCGAAGTTCTTCTTGGTCCAGTCGGGCATGCTCGAGCTCTCCTCTGACGACGGCCGGCTCCGGGCGCGCGCTCTACGTTCAGTCCCACCTGCGCCGGTCTGGATACGAGCGCCGAACAACTCATGACGCTTCGCAGTCACCCGCAGCCGGTGTTGTTGCCGCAGCTCGAGCACGTGTAGCAGGAGCCCGTGCGCTGCATCATGCCGCCGCACTGCGCGCACGCCGGCCCGAGGTCGAGGCCGCGCATGCGGGCCGGGACCACGGGCGGGGCGTCGGTCATCGCCTCCGCGGCCCCACGGGTGGTGGCCGGCTGGGTGACGACGTGGGGGGTGCTTTTCGCCGCGGCCGCGCCGGCGCCGGTGCCGCCGCCGTTGGACGGGCGGTTCGTGTCTGACCGGTGCGACGTGCCGGAGTCCTCGGCCACCTTGCGCGCACGGACCTCCGGCGTGAGGATGCCGAGCTCCTCCTGCGTGTCCGTGTCGAGGAAGCGCGAGGCGAGCCAGCGCATGATGTAGTCGGGCATCGACTTGGCGAACGGGATCTCCGGGTTCTGCGTGATGCCCTCGGGCTCGAAGCGCATGTAGGAGAACTTCTCGACGAGCGTGTCGAGCGGCACGCCGTACTGCAGCGCGATCGAG
>DASZDB010000688.1:0-7383 GCA_035942495.1 Solirubrobacteraceae bacterium | reverse complement strand
TCGACGCTCGCCTTCGCCGCGCGCAGCGCCGCCGCGAAGACGTCCGGGCGCTGGCGGTCATACCAGGCGCGGTGATCGCGGCCGACGGCGTGATGGTGGGTGATCGTGCCGCCCGCCGCCATCAGCGCGTCGCTGACCACGGCCTTGATCGCCGACCACTGCTCGACCTCATCGCCACGCCGCGCGGGCGCCATCACCGTGAAGTACGGCGCCGGGCCGTCGGGATAGACGTGCGAGATCCGGCACGTGACTCGACCGTGCGGCCCGACTGCCGCCGCAGCCGCCGCCGTCACCGCGGCATGCAGCGCCGCGAAGCGCTCCCATGTCACGGCGGTCTCGAACGTCTCGCTCAAGATCCCCATCGCGACGAACGCGTCGCGCAGGTACGGCGCGCGGAAGAACGCGGCGCGCCAGGCGCCGACGGCGTCGCCGCCGCCGGCGGGGTCGCCGGCGAAGCGGGGCCGGCGGACCGCGCCCTCGTCCCATTCGCCGTCGGCCTCGGCGCAGATATGCAGCGCGCGGTCGAGCAGCTCGCCGACCGGCGCGACCGCCTCCGACGCGCCCTCGAAGCCGAGCACGAGCAGCGCCGCAGTGCCGTCGGCGGCGCCCGTCATGCGTGCCTCCTCGGCGTCGATCAGGCGGCAATTCGAGGGCCGCAGACCCGACTGCGCGATCGTCCGCAGCGCCTCCGCGCCGTCGCCGAAGGAGCCGAAGCGCACGGCGGCCAGCGAGTTGGCCTGCGGGCGCGGGCGCACGCGCACCCACGACTCGGTGACGACGCCGAGGATGCCCTCCGAGCCCAGCAGCATCCGGTCCGGCGCGACGCCGGCGCCCGAGCCGGGCAGGCGGCGCGACTCCCACGCGCCCAGCGGCGTGATCGCGCGCACGGACTCCACGAGATCGTCGACGTGCGTCTCGGCCGTGGCGAAGTGCCCGGCGGCGCGCGTGGCGATCCAGCCGCCCAGCGTCGACAGCTCGAAGGACTGCGGATAGAAGCGCAGCGTGAGCTCCAGCGCGCGCAGCTGCTTCTCGATGGCGGGTCCGGTCGCGCCGGCTTGGATCAGCGCCGCGCGCGAGACGTCGTCGATCTGCAGCACGCGGTCCATCGCGCCGAGGTCGAGCGATACGACGCCGTCGAAGCGCGCCGGCACCTCGCACTGCACGCCGCCCGACACGCTCGTCCCGCCGCCGTAGGGCACGACCGCGACGTTCGCGTTCGCGGCCCACGCGAGCACGGCCTCGACGTCGCGCTCGCCGCGCGGGCGCGCCACGACGTCCGGCGGGAAGTCGAAGCGGCCGTTGAAGCCTCGCACGACGTCGCTGTAGGACTTGCCCCAGGCGTGGGAGGCGCGCGCGTGGGCGTCGTCTGAGCAGATGTCGGCCAGCGCGGTCGGCGGCGCCACGCGCGGCGGCGGGAGCTTCACGTCGGCGAGCGCGACCGGCTCGCGCACCTCGCCGTCGCCGGCGATCCGCAGGTGCTCCTCGAGCCCCGGCCTGATCGCGCGCAGCTGCGCCACCGACCACGCGTCGTCCTCGTAGCCCCAGCCCCAGTGCTTGCGCCGCCTCACCTGCGCGAAGATATCTCCAACGATGCCCACGACCGTCTCCATCTTCACGGCCTCGATCGGCGCCGGCCACGACGTGCCCGCGCAGGTCCTCGCCGCGGCCCTGCGCGAGCGCGGCGCGACCGCGTCGGTCATCGACGGCCTGGAACTCGCAGGCCCCGCGGCGCGAGCGATCCTCGGCGGTGTGCCGGCCGCAGGTTCGCCGCCGGCCACGCTGCTGTTCGAAGCGCGCTACCTGCTGGGCACGCGACTGGCGCTCACCCGGGAGGCCGCCGCGGGGGTCGTCGACAGGCTTGTCCGCCGGCGCTTCGAGGCGCAGCTCGCCGCGCATCCGGCCGACGTCGTCGTCTCGACCTATCCGTTGTGGAGCGAGCTGCTCGGCCGGATGCGCCGCGACGGCGCGCTGAAGCGCCCCGCGGTGAGCGCGATCACCGACCTGGCCGCGCTGCGCCATTGGGTGCACCCCGGCATCGACCTGCACCTGCTGACCCACCCCGCCTCGGAGGCCGAAGCGCGCGCGATCGCGGGGGCGGATTCGCGCATCGAGCCCGTGCACGGCCTGACGTCCGATCCGCGCTTCACCGATCCGCCCGAGCGCAACGTCGCGCGCGCGGAGCTCGGGCTGCCGACGCGCGGCTCGCTGGTCGTCGTGTCGGGCGGCGGCTGGGCCGTCGGCGACCTCGGCGGCGCGGTCGACACCGCGCTGCACTACGGCGCGAACACCGTCGTCGTGCTCGTCGGCCACGACGAGGCGGCGCGCGCGCGGATGCAGGACGCGTACGGCGCCGACGAGCGCGTGCAGGTCTGGGGCTTCACCGACCAAATGGTGCTGCTGCTCAGCGCCGCCGACGTGCTGATCCACGCGACCGCCGGCCTCACCGTCCTCGAGGCGCTCATGTGCGATTGCCGCGTCATCTCCTACGGCTGGCCGCGCGGCCACATCCGCGCCAACGACCGCGCCTACGAGCGCCTCCACATGGCCGCCGTCGCCAAGAACCGGCCGCAGCTTGCCCACGCGCTCGTCCACGCGCTAGCGGCGCCGCCACTCGGACCCCAGCTGCCCGAGCTGCCGGCCGCCGCCGACCTCGTGCTCGAGCTCGGGGCGCGCGAGCCCGCGCAGCCCGTCCACGGCTGAGTCCGGGCGAGGCGCGTCCGCACGCGCGAACGCGAACTATCGTGAAGGCATGCAGCAGCCGGCCATCCTCGCCCGCGGTCACTGGCCGGCCGAGCGCGTGCACGCGCGCTGGCGCGAGGAGCACTACGAGCCGCCGGCGGCGAAGGCGCAGGCCGCCGATGCGGCGATCACCGCGCTGCGCGAGCGCGGCTCGCCGAGCCACGACGGGCTGTCGGCGCGGCTCGTCGCGCACGCCGAGCAGGGCGAGGAGCTCATGCTCGAGCTGCAGCCCGTGCGCTGGGCGCTGCGCCTCGTCGACGGCGACGCCTCGCACTCGATGGCGGCGCTCGCCGTGACGCGCTCCGCAGACGGCCGCTGGCTGGCCGGGCGCCGCGCGCCGTGGCTGTCGTCGTGGGCGGGGCGCTGGGCGCTCGGCGCGGGCGGCGCCGTCGATGTCGGCGAGAGCCCCGCGCATACGCTCGTGCGCGAGCTCGACGAGGAGTGGTCCGTGCAGCCTGAGCGGCTCACCGTCGAGGCGCTCGTGCGCCTGCCCCACCAGCTCGTCATGGTCGTCGGCCTCGCCTGGCTGCCCGCGGGCGCCGAGATCGAGATGGACGACGAGCACGACGCCTACGCCTGGTGGCCGGCCGACGTCGCCGACTGGCCGCAGGAGGCCGACGAGCCGCTGCGTCGCATGGCGTCGCTGCTGGCCGCCCACAGCGGATGACCGATGTGCTGACCTTCAATCGCCTGAAGTGGGGGTCGTTTGTGCACTCGGCCGTGTACACGGTGCTGCTCGTCGTCTGGCTCGTGCCGGGCCTGGCCGGCCTCGAGGCGATCTTCGGAATGGCCCACGGCGTCGGCTGGATCGCGATGTCTCTGGCGTGTCTCGCGGCGCTGCGCCTGCGCGTCATCGACCTGCGCCTCGCGGTCGCGGTCGCGGTGCTCGGCGGGATCGGCCCCTTCATCGGCTCCTACGAGTTCTGGCGCCAGAGCCGCCACGGCGCGGCTGCGACCGCCGCCGACCCCGCGCCGACCGGCGCCTGACGCACCTCAGCCCGCCGCGAGCTGCAGCACCGCGACGCTGACCGCGCGGGTGATGTCCGCGCCGTAGGCCGCGTCGATCACCGTGTCGGTGTTCGAGTGGTAGTTCGGGTTGGGATCGGCGGCGGGATCGCCGGGCCGGTTGGGGAAGAAGTCCTCGCTGACGAGCACGGCGGGATAGCCCTGCTCCTGAAACGACGCGTGGTCGGAGCGGTTGATGGCGCCGTCGAAGCGTGCGGGGTCCGTGCCGCCGGTCGGGGTCGTGCCGCTGTAGACCTGCGCCGGCGGCAGCGCGCCGAGCCCTTCGGCGGCGCGGGCGACGACCTGCGCCAGCGGCAGGCTGAGGTCGCGCACCGCTGGGTCGGTGAAGCCGGCGTGGACCTCCCACGTGCGCAGGCTGTCGGAGTTGAAGCCGATCATGTCGACGCAGACGACGGCGGCGATCTGCGCCCCGCGCGCCTTCAGCGACGTGGCGTAGGCGCGGCTGCCGACGAGGCCGGACTCCTCGGCGTTGAAAAAGCACAGGCGCACCGTGTGGTGCGTGGGCGCCGCGAGCGCCGCGGCGTGGCGCCCGATCGCCAGCACGGCCGCCATGCCGGAGGCGTCGTCGTCGGCGCCGCGGGCGGCGTCGCGCGCGGGCGTGAATCCGGGATCGCGCGCCGCGGTCGAATCGAGGTGGCAGCCGACGACGACGAGGCTGGCCTGCTCTCCGGGGATGTCGGCGATGACGTTGCGCAGGATCCGCCCGCCGAAGGCGAACTCGTGCGCCACGGGCGCGAGGCCGATCTCGCGCAGCTCGGCGAGCAGCGCCACGACGACGCGCGGATTGTCGGGGTGCGAGCTGTGGCGCGAGCGCACGGGCGGGCCGTCGGAGAGCGGGGCCGCGCCGGCGTAACGCGAGACGTCGGCGGCGTACGTCTCGGCGGTCACCGGAGCGGGGGCGGGGGGCTCCGCGAGCGCGAGCGCGAGCGCGCCCGCGCGTGGCGCCACCGCCGCGACATGCGCCGGCCGCAGCAGCTCCGGGCTGGGGGTGAGCAGCCGGAAGTGCCCGTGCGCGCCGTGCGCGGGGATCTCGTCGGTGCGCGTCAGCGCGCCGACCGCCACCACCAGGCGGTTGCCGCGCGACCACAACACGTCGTAGGCGGCGAGCTCGCCCGCCCGCATGCCCTCGTCGAGCTGGACGAGCAGCGCGTCCTCGACGTCGTGGCGCAGCGCCAGCCGGTCGACGTCGAGGCCCGCGTCGAGCGCCTTCGCGAGGCCGGCCGGTGAGAGCAGCGCGAAGGCCCAGGCGCCGTCGGGCGCCCGCTCGACCCAGCAGGGCACGACGCCGGGCGCGTCGTGCAGCGCGTCGACGTCGCCGGCGAGGCGCGCGAACACGAAGCGCTGACCGAGCAGCGTCGGCAGCGCGAGCGCGGGATGCGCGACCGCGGCCCAGTCGCTCGCAACGGCTGCGGCGCGCACGACGCGGTCGGCCGCGACGAGCACGTGCCGCCGGCCATCCGCCGGGGGCGCGCGAGCGTCGAGCACCCGGGTCTCCTCCACCAGCGGGTGCGCGCCGCCCAGCGCGCGCAGGGTGGCGCTGCCCACCCGCCGGGGCAGGGCGAGGCGCACGCGAACGCCCAGCCGCGCCGCGGCCACGAGCAGCTCCTCGACCTCCGGCAGCAGGTCGAACCCGCGGGGCGCCGCGTCGGCCGCGCCGGCGCCGCGGCGCAAGGCGCCGACGTGGTGGTCGAGGACGATGTCGATCGTGCCGGCGCTGGTCACAGGTGCCTTCCGGCCACGCCTACCCGCTGCTCCCGACCGCCGCTCGGCAATCTGGCGCACGGGGGGCCGATCGCGGTGCAACCCCACCTGTGGCAGGGGGTAGACCATGTGAGATGGTCCCGGACACGACGCGTCGCAGATCCGTCCACCGCACCGGCGGCGGCGGCGCCCGGACCTTCTAGAGTGGACCTTCGGCATGGCCGTGAACACAACAGTTCAGGTGACGCTCCCGGCGATGGGGGAGTCGGTTCGCGAGGGCACGATCCTCGAGTGGCACAAGCAGGAGGGCGACGCGGTGCAGGCCGACGAGCCGCTCGTCGACGTCTCGACCGACAAGGTCGACGCCGAGGTCGCCGCACCCGCCGCCGGCACGCTCGTGAAGATCCTCGCCGCCGAGGGCGACACCGTGGCCGTCGGCGCCGTTCTCGCCGAGATCGCTCCGAGCAACGGCGCTGCGGCAGGGCCCGCCCCAGCGGGCGACGCTCGGCCCGCCGCAGACGGCGACGGCGATGCAGCCGCCGGCGCGCCGCGGTCCGACGAGGCAGCGCTCGTCGACATCGTCACGCCCGCCGGCGGCGAGTCCGTGCAGGAGGGGACGATCCTCGAGTGGGCCGTGCAGGTCGGCGACCCGGTGCAGGAGGGCGACACCGTCGTCGAGGTGTCGACGGACAAGGTCGACATGGAGCTGGCGGCGCCCGCGACGGGGACGATCGCCGAGATCCTCGCCGCGGCGGGCGACACCGTCGCCGTCGGCCAGACGATCGGCCGCGTCCGCGCGGGCGCGAGCAACGGCCAGGGCAACGGCGCCTCCGCCACGCGTCCGGCGCCCGCCGCCGAGCCCGTTCGCGCCGAGCCCACCGTCCCCGCCGCGCGACCCGCGCCGGACGGCCCCGACCACCCCGTCCACGACGGCAACGGCGCCCACGCCTCACCCGTGGCACGCCGCGTCGCGGCAGCCGAGGGTGTCGACATCGCCGCGATCGAGGGCAGCGGCCCCGCGGGCCGGATCACGAAGGCCGACGTCCTCGCGGCGAAGGCCGCTCCATCCACTCCGGCCCCGCCGCAGCCCGCCGCCGGCCCCGCCCCGGTCCCCGCCGCCAAGCCCGCCGGCGCCATCGAGCTCAAGGGCGGCGCGGCGATGCTCGCGCGCTACATGGAGGACTCGCGCGAGATCCCGACCGCGACCTCGATGCGCACGATCACCGTCACGACGATGACCGCGCGCCGCGGCGAGCTGAAGAACGCCGGACACAAGATCTCCTTCACGCACCTCATCGCCTACGCGATCGCCCGCGCGGCGACCGAGCAGATGCCGGTCATGGCGCACCACTACGACGTCATCGACGGCAGGCCGCACCGCGTCGACGACGGCGCCGTGAACCTCGGGATCGCCGTCGACGTCGAGAAGAAGGACGGCAGCCGCACGCTCATGGTGCCGGTCATCCGCGACGCCGGCCGTCGCACCTTCCCCGAGTTCCTGGACTGCTTCGGCAGCCTCATCGCCCGCGCCCGCGACAACAAGCTCACCGCCGACGACCTCACCGGCGCGAACCTCTCGCTGACGAACCCCGGCGGGATCGGCACGATCGCCAGCGTCCCGCGGCTCATGAGCGGGCAGGGCACGATCGTCGCCACCGGCGCGATCGGCTACCCCGCCGGTCTCGAGGCGGTCGGGCAGATGATCGGCGCCGAGAAGGTCATGACGATGACCTCGACGTATGACCACCGCGTCATCCAGGGCGCCGAGTCCGGCCGCTTCCTGAAGGTCGTCGAGGAGTACCTGCAGGGCGAGCACGGCTTCTACGAGCAGCTCTTCCACGAGCTGGGCTCCGACCTCGCGCCGCCGCCCGCGCCGCCGGCCCCCGCCGCCGCGGCGGCCACCGCGCGCGATGTGGC
>DASZDB010000687.1:0-2773 GCA_035942495.1 Solirubrobacteraceae bacterium | reverse complement strand
TAGGTCGCGCCGGTGCGGCCGCCACCCAGGTCCTCCAGCGTCCACGAGCCGGAGAGCGCCGAGAGGTCGCCCGACATGCGTTCGAACGACATCCGCGTCGGCCCTGCGTAGGAGCACTCGAGCTTCATCTTGATCTTGGTGAGCTTCGCGTCGAACTGGACGGCGCAGAGGACGGGGCGACCCTGGACGTCGATGTCCAGGACGTCCAGCGCGCCGAGCGTCGCCTGCCACTCAGGCCAGCGCGCGACGTCCTGGACGATCGCCCAGACCGTCTCGAGCGGCGCGTCGATTGCGGCGCTCGCGCTGTCGGAGAGCTTCGCCATGACCCAAGACGCTAACTCACTGCGGCGGCGCCGACGCGCAGCAGCCGCCCGACCGCCTCGTCGATGACCTCGGGCCGCTTGCAGAACGCGAAGCGCACGAGCGTCCGGCCGACGTCGGGATGGCCGTAGAACGCGCTCGTCGGGATCGCGACCACGCCGGCGCGCTCGGGCAGCGCGAGGCACCACTCGCGCGCGTCCGACACGCCGATCGCGGCGACGTCGGCGTTGACGAAGTAGCCGCCCTGCGGCACCGAGACGTCGAGCCCCGCCGCCACCAGGCCCGCGCAGAACCGGTCGCGGCCGGCGCGCAGCGCGTCGCGCAGCGGCGCCACGTGACGCTCGGCGTGGGCCAGCGCGCCCGCCACCGCGACCTGCAGCGGCGTGGCGCCGGAGTAGGACAGAAACTGCTTTGCGGCCCGCACCCCGGCGACGAGCCGCGGCGGGCCGCTGCACCAGCCGATCTTCCAGCCGGTGAAGGAGAACGACTTGCCGGCGCTGGAGATCGTCAGCGTGCGGTCCGCCATCCCCGGCAGCGTCGCGAGCGGGATGTGCGTGCCCTCGTAGACGAGGTGCTCGTAGACCTCGTCGGTCACCGCGATGAGGTCGTGCTCGACGCACACGCGCGCGACGCCCTCGAGCTCCGCGCGGGTCAGCACGCGCCCCGTCGGGTTGTGCGGCGAGTTGAGCACGAGCATCCGCGCGCCGGGCGCCGCCGCCGCGAGCGCGTCGAGATCGAGCGCGAAGACGGGCGGGCGCAGCGTCACGAGCCGGCGCGACGCGCCGGCCAGCGCGATCGTCGCCGCGTAGGAGTCATAGAACGGCTCGATCACGACGACCTCGTCGCCGGCGTCGAGCAGCCCGAGCATCGTCGCGGCGATCGCCTCGGTGGCGCCGAAGGTCACCTGCACGCCGTCGCTCGGATCCACCTCCAGCCCGTAGTGGCGGCGCTGGTGCTCGGCGATCGCCGAGCACAGCTCGGGCACGCCGGCGATCGGCGCGTACTGGTTGGCCTGGCCGCTGCGCATCGCGGTCTCGACCGCCGCCATGATCTCCGCCGGACCGTCGGTGTCGGGAAAGCCCTGGCCGAGGTTGATCGCGCCGGTGCGCGCCGCGAGGGCCGACATCTCGCTGAAGATCGTGGTGCCGAACGGCCGCAGGCGGGTGGCGATCACTCGGTCGGCATCCCGTCGCTGGCCAGGCTGCGGTTCGCGTAGCGCCAGTCGTCGGTCAGCTCGCGCCCGAACCAGCCCGGCGGTTCGAATCCCTGTGCCGCCTCCTCGTCGGGAAACTCGACCTCGACGACGACGAGCCCGTCCAGCGCGCCGGCGTACTCGTCGACCTCGGCCACCAGGTCGGTGCCGCCGGCCGCGCCGGCGAGGCGCACGCGCCGGCGCGTCTTCTGCACGCGCCGTCCCTCCGTCAGCTCCCATAGCGCCTCGGTCTGCCGGGGTTCCAGCGCGATCTCCTCCTCGACGCGCACTCCGCCGCGCCCCGACTTGATCGTCAGCACCGCGCCCTTCGCCGTGATCCGCAGGCGCACCTCGGTGTCGCCGTCGAGCGCGACGTAGCCCTGCCGGATCGGCTCGCGGCGCGCGAAGCGCATCGTCGGCGGGACCCCGCTCAGCAGGAACTTTCGCTCGATCTCCATTCCGCCTCCGATCGTCTGCATCTTGGCTCATCCGCACCCCGGCTGCCGGAACGCCTCAGGCGCACCGTGGCGCCGCGCCTTCCGGCAGGATGGCGCCCATGTCCGCCACCCCACCATCCTCTTCCCACTCGCGCTTCATCCGCATCTCCCGCTGGTGTGCCCACCACCGCTGGCAGACGTTCGTTGCCTGGGTCCTGCTCGTCGTCGCCGTCAGCGCGCTCGGCTCCGCCGTCGGCACCGCCAAGATCGACGACTTCCGGCTGCCGGGCACGGAGTCCCAGCGCGCCTACGACGTGCTCGCCGAGCACTCGCCCCAGCAGAACGGCCTCGTCGACCAGCTCGTCTACGTCGCGAGAGACGGCACGCTGAAGGACCCCGCGCTGCGCGCGCGTATCGACCGGTCGCGCGAGCGCGTGCTCGCGGACCCGATCGTCGTCGCCGTCGCGCCGCCGCGCCTGACGCCGGACGGGCGCACCGGCGTGGTCGACATCACCTACCAGGAGGACTTCGAGACGCTCGACCCGGAGGAATTCCAGCGCGTGCAGGACGCGGCGTTCACCGCCCGCGGCGCCGGGCTGCAGGTCGAGCACGGCGGCCAGGGCGCGCAGTTCGCGCGCTTCGGGGCGCAGGAACAGGGCGCGTCGGAGTTCATCGGCTTCTTCGCGGCGTTCTTCGTGCTGCTCGTGATGTTTGGGTCGCTCATCGCTGCCGGCATCCCGCTGCTGACCGCGGCCTTCGCGATCATCGCGACCTTCGGGCTCGTGCCGGTGATCTCGCAGCTCGTCGACACGCCGGAGTTCGC
>DASZDB010000686.1:0-3127 GCA_035942495.1 Solirubrobacteraceae bacterium | reverse complement strand
CAGGAGCAGTGGCACAAGGGCGCGACGAGCGGCAACACGCAGGCTGTGCGCGCCCTGCGGCTGGACTGCGACGGCGACGCGCTGCTGGCGCTGGTCGAGCCCGCCGGCCCGGCGTGCCACACCGGCGAGCGCACGTGCTTTCACAACGGCGAGCTCGAGCCGCCCGCGCCGCACGAGGCGCTGCCCACGCTGGAGCGCACACTGGCGCAGCGGGCCGCCGAGCGGCCGGCGGGCTCGTACACCGTCACGCTGCTCGAGGACGCGCAGCTCGCGGGGGAGAAGGTGCTCGAGGAGGCCGAGGAGGTCACCCGCGCCGTGCGCGAGGAGACCGACGAACGCGTCGACGACGAGGCCGCCGACGTCCTGTATCACCTCGCCGTGCTGCTGCGCGGTCGCGAGCGCTCGCTCGCGGACGCCTACGACGTGCTCAATGCCCGTCGCGGCTGACCCACCGCAGTCCGCCGGCCGCAGCGACGCGCTGCCGGTCGCGCCGTCGCTCGACGAGGTGCGCGAGCTCGCGCGCGAGTTCAACCTCATCCCGCTGCGCCACTCGTTCATCGACGACACCGAGACGCCGGTCTCCGCCTTCCTGAAGCTGCGCGGGCGCGCGCCGACGTCGGAGGCGTTTCTGCTGGAGTCCGCCGAGCGCGGCCAGGAGGTCGGGCGCTACAGCTTCATCGGCGTGCGCCCGCGCAAGGTCGTGCGCTGGTCGCTCGGCGACGTGCCGACCGATCCGTACGCCTACGCCGCTGCCGAGGTCGGCCGCCACCGTCAGGCGCCGTGGCCGGAGATGCCGCCGTTCGCCGGCGGCGCCGTCGGCTACTTCGGCTATGACCTGGTCCGCACCGTCGAGCCGCTCGGCGAGCCCAACCCCGATCCGGTCGGGCTGCCGGACATGGCGCTCATGCTCTCCGACGTGCTCGTCGTGTTCGACCACCTGCGCCACACGATCAGCGTGCTCGTCAACGTCTACGCCGACGACGACGACGGCACCGACCTCCAGACGGCCTACGCGGACGCCGTCGCGACGATCGCGACCGTGCGCGAGCTGCTCGCCGGGCCGGTGCCGCGCCATCCCCCGACGCCTGCGCGGCCGCGGCCGGCGTTCGAGTCCAACATGCCGCGCGAGCAGTTCGAGGCCAACGTGGCCCGGATCGTCGAGTACATCCACGCGGGCGACGCGTTTCAGGTCGTGCCGTCGCAGCGCTGGTCGGCGGACCTCGAGATCGATCCCTTCTCGGTCTATCGCGGGCTGCGCGTCGTCAACCCGAGCCCGTACATGTACTTCCTGGACTTCCTGGACTTCCAGGTCGCCGGCGCCTCGCCGGAGCCGGTGCTGACCGTCACCGGCCGCCACGTCGCGACGCGGCCGATCGCCGGGACGCGCCCGCGCGGCGCGACGCTCGCCGACGACGAGCGGATCGCCGAGGAGCTGCTGGCCGACGAGAAGGAGCGCGCCGAGCACGTGATGCTCGTCGACCTGGGCCGCAACGACCTCGGCCGGGTCTGCGAGTACGGGAGCGTCAGCGTCGACCGGTTCATGGCGGTCGAGACGTACGCGCACGTCATGCACATCGTCTCCAACGTGTCGGGCACGCTGCGCGACGACGTGACGGCGATGGATGCGCTGCGCTCGGTGCTGCCGGCGGGCACGCTGTCGGGCGCCCCGAAGGTGCGGGCGATGCAGATCATCGACGAGCTCGAGCCGATCAAGCGCGGCGGCTACGGCGGCGCGATCGGCTATCTCTCCTACACCGGCGACCTCGACACCGCGATCCACATCCGGACGGTCGTGATGAAGGACGGCCGCGCCCACGTCCAGGCCGGCGGCGGCACCGTCGCCGACGCGCAGCCGGCCTACGAGTTCGCCGAGTCCGAGGCCAAGGCGCGGGCGGTGCTGCGCGCGGTCGAGCTCGCCTCCCAGCAACCGGACTGGCCATGACCTCCGTCCTCGTCGTCGACAACTACGACTCGTTCACCTACAACCTCGTCCAGTTCCTCGGCGAGCTGGGGGCGGACCTCGAGGTCGTGCGCAACGACGTCTGCTCGGTCGACGAGCTGCTCGAGCGCGCGCCCGATCGCGTCGTCGTGTCGCCGGGGCCGTGCACGCCCGACGACGCGGGGATCTCGGTCGAGTCGATGCGCCGCTTCCCGCAGGCCGGGATCCCCACGCTCGGCGTCTGCCTGGGCCACCAGTCGCTCGCGCAGGCGTTCGGCGGCGTCGTCATCCGCGGCGAGCCGATCCACGGCAAGACGAGCGACATCACGCACGACGGCCGCACGATCTTCGCCGGCCTGGCGCCGACGCTGACGGTGGGGCGCTACCACTCGCTTGTCGTCGATCCCGACCGGCTGCCCGACGCGTTCGAGATCTCCGCCGAGGGCGACGGCGTCGTCATGGGCATCCGCCACCGCGAGCTGCCCGCCGAGGGCGTGCAGTTTCATCCCGAGTCGGTCCTGACCGACGAGGGCAAGGCGCTGCTGCGCAACTTCCTCGACGGTTGAAGCGCGGCGGTTGGTGGGCTGGCGCGCCACGTGCTCTCGAGGGCCGGCCCTGCTGGAACTGCATCTATGAGGGCATCAGGAAGCGGGGGCGGCGGCGCTTCGGCCGGGGGCTGCGTAGGGGTGTTGCGTTTTACGTCCACCGTGTGGACGCAAGCCGCAAGACCCCCGGCAAATCGGGCTGGTCAGCAGGTGTCCCCGGGATTGCGTCCATATCTGGGACGTTTTCTTGGGGACCCCGTTGACCACGCCCTGCCGCCCCGCCGCCCCCGGAGCGCACGCTCGCACGACCACCCACTGACACACCGTCAGAGATGCCGTTCGCCGACGCACCCGCCGACGTGGCGCGACAGCGCACAGATACGCCGGCCGCGCATCGCCGCGGCCTACCCTGGACGTCATGAGCGTTCCTCTTTCGGTTCTCGACCTCGCGCCCGTCGCCGCCGGCCACACCGCTGCCGATGCGCTAGCCGGCATCACCCGGCTGGCCCAGCGCGCCGACGAGCTCGGCTTCAAGCGCTTCTGGGTCGCCGAGCACCACAACATCCCGTCGGTCGCGTCGACCGCGCCCGAGGTGCTGATCGCGCACATCGCGGCGCGCACGGAGCGCATCCACGTCGGCTCC
>DASZDB010000685.1:0-2150 GCA_035942495.1 Solirubrobacteraceae bacterium | reverse complement strand
GGAAGAACAGCGCACGGTACGGGCCGGATCGGACGGAATCGCAGCCTAGGCCGGACGCCTGTGACGGCTCAACACCGCTTCGTCACAACTCTGCACAGACTCCGGCGCGCCCGGCCGGAGGCCCGCGTCACGTGCCCGCCGGCCGGCTGCGTCGTGCTTCATCCCCGTCGGCGGGCGGCGTCGATCGCGAGCGCGATCAGCGCCAGCGCGATGGCGCCCCCAGACGACGGCTGAGCCCGAGAGCAGGTGCGGGGCATGCGCGTGATCCTCCCTTGATCCTCGGCATCCACCACGTCCGCGACGACCTTGGCGGCCCGCTCGGCTGGGACCTGGCGTTCCTTGCGCTCGGGGCCGTACAGGTGGCCGGCGGACTGGTGCTCGCGCGCAGCGCCGGCAGCGACCCGCGCTGACATTCGCGCCGTTGGGCGCAGCGCCGTCCCCGCGGCGTCAGCGCAGTTCGACCCCGGAGAGCCGCTCGTAGTGCGCTCCCTGTGGTGTCGTGCGCGACCGATACAGCGTGAGCATCCGCGCCTGGAACCGCAGCGTGGGAGCCGGCGGATCGATCGCCACGCGCGTGTCGATCCGCGTCCCGCGCGCGACGCGACCGACGGTGACGTGCGCGCGGAAGCGCCGCCGCTCGGGCTCGAAGCCGATCGCGGAGGTCAGGCCGGCGACGAGCTCGGCCTGCAGGGCCGTCAGCGTCTCGTCGGCTTCGAGCGCGACGGTCAGCACACCCGGGCGCCGCGGCGGCAGCCACAGCGCGCCCGCGGTGCACAGGCCCGGCAGCGGGCGCGCGAGCGCCGGGAGCAGCGCCCGGACGGCCGCCGCCTCGTCGCTGCCGCGTGCGCCGAGGAAGGCGAGCGTCACGTGCAGGTTCTCGGCGGGCACCCGGCGCACCTCGGGTCGCGCGGCCTGCTGCGCCCACGCCGACAGCTCGGCGCGCACGACCATCGGCAGGTCGAGCGCGACGAACAGGCGCATCAGCCGGGGCGGCTCAGCAGCAGCTGCCGCACGAGGTGAAGCGCGACCGTGGTCGCACGATCGCGGATGTCGGCGCGGGTGCCGGGCACGGTCACCGAGCGCGTCACGCGGCGCCCGTCGCGATGAGTGACCGCCAGCCAGACGAGCCCGACGGGTTTGCCCTCGGTCGCCCCGCCGGGACCGGCGATGCCCGTCACCCCCACCCCCACGTCGGCGTGAAGCGCCGCGCGAGCGCCGTCGGCGAGCGCGGCCGCGACCTCCTCCGAGACCGCCCCGACGCGCGCGATGAGCGACGGCTCGACGCCGGCGAGGGCGACCTTCGCCTCGTCGGAGTAGACGATGAGCCCGCCGCGCACGAACTCCGATGAGCCGGGCCGCTCGGTCAGCCGCGCCCCCAGCAGGCCGCCGGTGCACGACTCGGCCACCGCAATCGTCTGCGCGGGGCGGGGGCGGCTGTTGCCATCGCCGCGCAGCAGCCCGAAGACCTGCTCGTCGACGGTGCTGCCGTCTTCGGAGAACAGCGTGTTGGCGTGGCGCTCGCGCACGAACTGCGCGAACTGCTCGTACGCGCTCGCGCCGCCGGGCTCGTAGCGCGTGAAGACCTCGACCTCGCCGCGCCGCAGGCACGTCGTGATCTCCAGGCGGTCGAGCTCGATCCCGGCCGTCTCCGCGGCGCGCAGCGTGGCCGCGATCTCGGACTCCGGCATGCCGTACAGGCGCAGCATCGCGCGGCGGTACTCCACCGTGCCGTCGAGCGCCGCCTGCAGCGCCGGGCTGTTCATGATCGCCGCGGCCCACATCGGCTGCAGCTCGCGCGGCGGGCCGGGCAGCACGACGACCGTCGGGCCCTCGCCCGCGGCCGGTGTGACGACGAGCCCCGGCGCGGTGCCGACCGGCTCGAGGATCTCGGCCCCCTCGGGCACGACCGCCTGCTTGCGGTTGGAGACGAGCACCGCCTCGGGATCGAGGTCGGGCCAGCGCGCCATGAGCGGGCGCAGGATCTCCGCGATGCGGCCCTCGAGCGCCTCGTCGAGCACCATCTCGCGCCCCTGGAACTCGCCGACGACCGCCGCGGTGAGGTCGTCGGCGGTCGGCCCCAGGCCGCCGCTCGTGCAGATCAGCTCGCAGCCCTCGGCGGCGAGGAAGCGCAGCGCGCGCAGGATCTCGTC
>DASZDB010000684.1:0-8613 GCA_035942495.1 Solirubrobacteraceae bacterium | reverse complement strand
CGCGGCCGAGCACATCAGCGGCGTGATCCTCTACGACGAGACGTTCCGCCAGTCGACGACGGACGGCACGCCGTTCCCGCGCCTGCTCCAGGAACAGGACGTGATCCCCGGGATCAAGGTCGACACCGGCGCCAAGCCGCTGGCCGGCGCCGACGACGAGACGATCACCGAAGGGCTCGACGGGCTGCGCGACCGCCTGACGGAGTACTACGACGGCGGCGCGCGGTTCGCGAAGTGGCGGGCGGTCATCGCGTGCGACGAGGAGCGGCCCAGCCGCTACGCGGTCCACGTCAACGCGCACGCGCTCGCGCGCTACGCGGCGCTGTGCCAGGAGGCAGGGCTCGTGCCGATCGTCGAGCCCGAGGTGCTGATGGACGGCGCTCACACGATCGACCGCTCCGAGGAGGTCAGCGGCGCGGTGCTGGCGGAGGTGTTCGCCGAGCTGCGCGAGCAGCGCGTGCTGCTCGAGGGCATCCTGCTCAAGCCCAACATGGTGGTCGCCGGCTACGAGTCCTCCGAGCAGCCCGACGACGACGAGGTCGCCGAGCGCACGCTGCGCTGCCTGCGCCGCCACGTGCCCGCGGCCGTGCCCGGGATCGTCTTCCTCTCCGGCGGTCAGAGCGACGAGGACGCGACGAAGCGCCTGAACGTCATGAACCAGATGGGTCCGCAGCCCTGGGAGATCAGCTTCTCCTACGGCCGCGGCCTGCAGGCCGCGGCGCTGACGACCTGGGCCGGCGACGACGCCAAGCGCGAGGAGGCGCAGGCGCGGTACCGCCATCGCGCACGTTGCACCGGCGCAGCGCGGCAGGGCGAGTACAACCAGGACATCGAGAAGGAGCTCGCCACGGCGGGCTGAGCGCCGCGGCGACCCGGCGGCGCTCAGACGCCGCCGGCCGTCCGCGCCCGCAGCGCGCGCTCGATGCGCCCGAGGACGACGCGGATGAGCTCGATCTGCTCGTCCTGGAGGCCGCCCTGCAGCGCGGTGTTGGCGAGATCTCCGATCGCGGCACGATGCTCGCGCAGCTGCGCGAGCCGGTCGGCCATGCCCGTGACCTCGCGCCAGGGCTCGAGCTCGGCAAGCGTCGCCTCGAAGGCGATCCGCAGCCCGAGGGCTGCCTCGCGCCAGCGCTGCGCATCGGCGTCGGCTCGGGTTCGCAGCGTCAGCTCCTCGCACGCCAGCGCGGCGTCGCGGGCGGCGAGCAGCGCGGCGAGGCGTTCCTGCGGGCGCAGCGCCGCAGCCCGTCCCGCCCCCCCGCGCGGCGATCGGCGACCGGCGCGGGGCAGCTCGCGCGCGCGATCCCAGTGTCCGTCGACCACCCGCTCACCGTTGCCGAACCCGACGCGCACGACGAGCGCCTGCGCTCGCGCCACCTCGCGCACGTAGGGATCGGCCGCCGCGATCCGGTGCGCGTGCAGCACGCGGTTCAGGCGCACGAGCGCAGCTTCGGCCAGCGCGTCGAGATCCGCGGCGGCCAGCCAGCCGGCCGCGGCCTCGTAGCCGTCGAGCGAGGTCGTGTCGATGAGCGTCGCGCGCGTTGTCAGGACGGGCTCGGGCGGGGGATCGGGCGGGGCTGCGACGGCGCGCCTGCGGCGCGGCAGCAGCCGGCGCTCGGGCGCACCGAGCACGGTGACGACGAGCACCTGGGCGGGCGGCTCGCCGAGCTGCTCACGGATCGGGTAGCGGCCGGGCTCCGGACCCAGCGCCCAGGGAAATTCGAACTGCACAAAGCGAAACCGCCGCGACTCGGAAGTCACGGCGGTTTCGGGTACGTCCCTATTTCGACTGACGGCTAGTCGCCCTTGTGCGCGCGGCTCGCGCGCCCGAGCTCCGTCGCCTTGATGGCGTACTTCGACGGCGCGAGCTTGACCTCGGGGTTGTCGATCTGGCCCAGGCGGTCGATGAGCTTGATCCACTGCGACGGCTTGAGGACCGACTCGGTCAGCTTGCCGTTCTTGCCCGGAGCGAACTGCGGGCGGAAGCCGACGTGGATGTGATCGGCGTGGTCGCCCATTGCCAACGTGTTCGTCGCGCCCTCGTACGTCATGAGCGTGATGATCTGCGCGGGCTGCATCGTGCCCTGCAGCGTCCGCATACGTCGCACGGCGATGTCCGTGATCGAGCCCGAGCCCTGGTTGCCCATGATCGGGATTCCGTTGATCTTGGCGATGTCGACGGCGTTGCCCGACGAGTGCGCCGAGACGTTGCCGCTCGTCGTGTAGAAGCCGTGGCCGCAGCGCAGCGACGTGACCGTCGGCTTCAGGCCCGACGAGGCGAGGAACTCGAGCGTCGCGAGCACGCGGCGGTCGACGACCCCGGCCGCGACGTCGCGGCGACCGCAGGAGTACAGCTCGATCCGCGGGTTGGCCAGGACGCGCTGGATGAGCGTGTCCTTGCTCATCAGCAGGATCTGGCCGATCGTGGCGCCGCGAGCGTCCTCCCCGAAGAACGGGTTCTTGCCCTGAGCGCGGTAGATCGCGGTGGACTCGAGCAGCTTCCAGCCGTCGAGGATCGGCTTCGGGTCGATCCGCGGAGCACCGCGGCCGGCCGGGCGGATCTCGAACAGCGTGTGCGGCGCGACGCCCTTCGCGGTCGTGCCGATGCGCCCGAGGACCGTGCCGGCGATGACGCGGCGACCCGGAACGAGGGTCTTGAGCACGACGTCGTCACGGTTGAGGCCGTAGACCCCGGTGAAGTAGGACTTGATGCTCGTGCCGTCCGCCAGGGCGGATTCGGACTCGAGCAGCTGCTCCTTGCCACCGGCCGACATCGCGTTCGGGCGCGTCGGGTTGGCGAACAGGCGCTCCTTGGTGAGCTTGGACGCCGCGTCGACGACCGGCTCGACCACGTTCTTGACGGCGCTCTTGACCTTGTTCGTGCCGGCGCTGGCGGGCTGCTTCGGAGCGGCCTCCGCCTTCGGCAGCGCGAGCTCCTTGGCGATCGACTCCTTGCTCTGCGTCTTGGCCTTCGGCACCGGCACCCGCGAGGCGACCTTCTTCAGGCCCGCGTACGTGTAGGTGTTGCCGTAGACGTCGCGCAGCATCACGAAGTTGCCGAGGCGGCTGTTCTGGCCGACCTTGACGATCTTGCCGTCCTGGACGGCGACCACGGGCGACCCAGCCTTCGCGAAGATGTTGATCCCGCGACGCGTCGTGATCCCCTCGACCGGCAGTGCGGCGTTCTTGCCGCGGGCCACGCGGCGGTTGACGTCGCGCTCGGAGATGTCGTCGGCGTACTTCGACGTGGCGTGGACCGGGAACAGGCCCTGCGTCAGGCCGCTCAACGAGCCGATCAGGTCGGCGGGCATACCGCCGATGAACCGCGCCCGCATGAGCACCGAGTCGACGTACCAGTCGGCGTGGTTGTAGGCGAAGATCGCCTTGCGCAGATCCTGGTCGGCGCCCGCTGCCTTGAGGTAGCGCGCCGCCGCGAAGATGGCGTCGACCGGGTTGTAGGGGTCCTTCTTGCCGTCGCCGTTGGCATCGACGCCGAAGGACTTCCAGCTCGACGGGATGAACTGCATCCAGCCCATCGCGCCGGCGGACGACACGTTGAGGTTGCGGCCGTAGTCGGTCTCGATCTCGTTGATCGCGGCCAGGACCTCCCAGCGGACGCCGTACTGGATGCCGGCGGCCTGGTAGATCGACAGCAGGAACGGCGGGATGCGGAACTTGTTGATGAAGAAGTTCGGAACGCCGACCGGGACTGGCCCAAGGGTTGCCAGCGACAGCGCGGGGTTCGTGAGGGTGGGGACGCCGTTGGAGTGACGCAGCCGGGTCTTCGTGGGGCGCTCGCGCTCGGGCAGCTGCGTGCTGAGAAGACGACCGGCGGAGTCGAAGACGGGCTGGCCCACGGAGGGCTTGCCCTTCTTCCTCTTGCTCGGCTTGAGGACGTCCAGCAGTTGGTCCTGTGCCTCCGCGGCGGGCGACGCGGGAGCGGCCGGGGCCCCTTGCGCGGGCGCGGTCGGCGTGATCGACAGCAGCGGCCCGCCGGACGGCGCGCCGGCCTGCGTGGTCTCCCTGAGGCTCAGAAGCGGCAGCGGCAGGTCCGGGATCCTGACCCGGTCAAGCGGCGTGTCAGCCGGGATGTCCAGCGTGACCGTCCGCTTGATGTTGCCCAGGAGCGTGAGCTCGAATGAGCGGGGCACGGCCGCCGCTGGTGACGCGATGGTTCCAAGACCGACGCCGATGCCGCCGGTCATGGCCAAGGCGATGAGAAGCCTACGCTTGTGGTGCATGTGTCCCTGCATCTCCCCCCTGGAGGTGTCCCGAATACGCGAGCCCGATGCGCGTGCGCGGCAGACTATCGGGAATCGGCGTCGAACGCTAAACCCGCGATAAGTGCCTGCCCACGTGCGCCCCGCGTTGCTCCATTACAGCGGGCGCGGCGGACAACGGCAAGGGGCGGTTGCGCGCCTGCGTCGCGAACCGGGCAGAACCGCTCCTTGCGTGCGGATCACGCGCGCCCGCGAGAAGAGCACTGCGGTAGCCTGCTTCGGCCCCGCCGACCAGGAGGAACATCCCCCCGATGAGCGACTATGACGAGGCCGAAGGGCTGCGCGAGCGGCTGACGAAGCAGGGCGAGGACACGCTCGGCAAGCTCGCGGAGGACCTCATGGCCAACCCGCTCGTCGCGGGCGCCCTTCAGCGCGCGTTTGACGCCCGCGAGAAGGCCGCGAGCGCCCAGGAAGCGGCCCTCGGAGCGCTCATGCTGCCGTCCGCCGCCGACATCGAGCGCCTGACGCGGCGGGTGCGCTCGGTCTCGCAGCGCCTGGAGGGCATCGAGGACGGCATCGACCGCGTCGACGAGCGCGTCGCGGGCACGGCGACCGCCATCGGCATCGACGCGCGCCTGGAGGCCATCGAGAACCAGCTCGCCGCGCTGACGAAGGAGCTGCACAGCCTGCACGCCGCCCTGCCCAGCGCCGCGAAGTCGGTCTCGCCGCGCCAGGAGCGCCTGAAGGTCTCGGGCTAGCCGGCGCTCAGCGCGCCGGCGCCGACGCGGCCGAGCCGCTCCGCCGCCCGCAAGAGCGCGTCGGCCTCGATCCGCCGGCGCTCCCCGTCATCGCCGAACACGTCGCTGACCACCAGCAGGCAGGCGACCCGGATCCCGCGCAGCCGGCCGACCCGAAGCAGCGTCGCGGCCTCCATCTCGACCGCGAGCGCGCCGGCGTCGTGCCACGCGCGCGCGCGCGTCAGATCGCGTTCGTAGAACAGGTCGCTCGTCGCGATCGGGCCGCTGTGCACCCGTGCGCCGTCGAGCGGCTCGCGCTCCGCCGCCGCGTGCAGGGCCGCGACAAGCTGCGGGTCGGCCGCCACCAGGCCGTCGGCGCCGAGTGCCCGGCTCGCGCCGTCGCAGGACAGCGCGGCGTCGGCGACCACGAGGTCACCGAGCGCGAGGTCATCGCGCAGCGCACCACACGTGCCGACCCGGATCGCCTGCGCCAGGCCGAGGTCGCAGAGCTCCTCGAGCACGATCGCCGCGCTCGGCCCGCCCATGCCCGTGCTCTGGATCGTCATCGGCTCGCCGTCGGCGGCCGCCCCGGTGTAGCCCCACAGGCCGCGGTTGTGGTTGAACATCTTGGGCTCTGAGAGCACGAGCTGGGCAAGGGCGAGGGCGCGACCGGGGTCGCCCGGCAGCAGCGCGCGCGGGGCCAGCGGTGCGGTGGGGTGGATGTGGACGGGCATGGAGGAGCGGCATATGATCGGTGCATGGCCAAGAAGAAGAGCCCCTCGCGGGCCGACGTCGTCCGTGACGCCGTCGATCAGGCCTTCAAGTCGCAGATCCCGCGCGACCGGATCTCCGGTGTGCTCGACGAGATCGGCAACACCGCCGGTCGCCTGCGCGGCGCCGTCGACGAGCTGCGCCCGGCCAGCGAGGCCGACGTCAAGGCGCTGCGCGCGGAGCTGCGCAAGCTGCGCTCGGACGTCGCCGCGCTGCGTGCCCGCATCGAGCCGCTCGAGGCCGCCAAGCCGCGGGCGGCGCCGCGGCGTCCGCGCACCGCAGCGGCCAAGCCGGCGGGCGGGAAGCGCAGCAGCGCGTCGGCGACCGCCAAGCGGCCCGGCGCCGCCAAGCCTTCCGCCGCAAAGCCGGCCGCTGCGAAGCGGCCGCGCAAGTCGCCGCCCGCCGGGTAGACGACCCCGCCCCAGCCACCACCCGATCAGCCAAGGAGGTCACGCATGGGTGCCGAGTTCAGCGGCCCGAAGGAGTTTCGCGAGGTGATGGACCGCATCTTCACGCTCATGAGCGAGGACCCCGACATGGGGCCCAAGCTGCGCGACGCCGACGTGCCGCAGCGCTTCGAATTCGAGGACGTCGACATGGTCGTCAACATCCGCGCCGCCGAGGAGGGCGAGGCGGGCTGCCTGTATTGGGAGTGGAACGACGACGTCGACTGGAAGCCCAAGGTCAAGATGTCGATGTCGTCCGAGACGGCGAACAAGTACTTCCAGGGCAAGGAGAACGTCCCGATCGCGATCGCGCGGCGCCGGATCAAGACGAGCGGCGACGTGAAGGCCGCGCTTGCGCTCATCCCGATCACGAAGCCGGTCTACGCGCAGTACCGCGAGGTCGTCAAGGCGGAGTACCCGCACCTCGAGGTGTGACGGATCGTGCGCCGGCGCCGCCCGCGCCTGCGGCAGATTAAGCACCGTTGACAGCGCCACGGCCGAGGCATATGAATCAGCTACCAGGTCGAACAGTGGATGGCTCGCCATCCGCGAGGCGCCGCCGGCAGCAAGACGAGCGCCGTCGACCGAGGCAGCGGGCCCTATCGCCCGCAGGCGGCGGGACAACGGTCCCGCCGTCGTTCTGAGCGCACCGGCCATGACCGCGCCCCGAGCGTCGAGCGCCGTGCAGGTCGCCAGGGAGATCGGCACCACGCCCGGGACGTTGCGCCGCTGGGTCGATCGCGGCGTGATCCCGCAGTTCGAGGGCGTCTGGACGCCGACGGCGGTCGCGCACGCGCGGCTCGTCGCGCGCATGCGCGAGCGCGGCTATTCGCTCGAGCAGATCCGCACGGCCGTCGAGAGCGGGCGACTCGTCTCGAGCTACATGCAGACGCTGCTGCCGGCGCCCGCCGCGACGCACACGCTCGAGCAGGCGTTCGTCGAGACCGGCCTCGAGCCGGCGCTCAGCGAGCGCATCCTCACGACGCTCGGGCTGCCCTCGCAGACCGACCGCCGCCTGGCCGCCGGTGAGCTCGAGCTGCTGCGCTACGCCGCCTCCGTGCTCGGAGCGGGCTTTCCGCTTGTCGCCTTCCTGCAGCTCGTGCGCGTGTACGGCCAGGCGCTTGCGCAGATCGCCGACGCCGAGGTGCGCCTGGTTCACCTCTACGTCCACGAGCCGCTGATGCGCGACGGCGTGCCGGGCGTGGAGCTCGCCGAGGAGATGCGGGAGCTGGTCGGTACCACCCTGCCGCTCGCGTCGCCGATCATGGACGTCGTCCACCAGCGCCTGCTGGCGCACTTCATCGACCAGGACGTCATCGGCCACATGGAGGCCGAGCTCGACGGCCACGCCGCGCTCGACCTCGGCCACCTGCGCGTGGCGATCGCGTTCGCCGACCTCGCCGGGTACACGCGCATGACCGAGGAGCTCGGCGACGAGTACGCCGTCGACGTCGTCGAGCACTTCGTGGCAGAGGTCGAGCGCACGCTGCCCGAGGACGCCCGCATCATCAAGACGATCGGCGACGAGGCGATGGTCGTCGCCAGCGACGTCGCGGCGCTCGCCGACTGGGCCGTCGCCTTCCAGGAGGCGCAGACGACGCGGCCGCGGCCGCGGATCGGGATGCACTGCGGCGAGGTCGTCTACCGCGACGGCGACTACTTCGGGCGCGAGGTCAACCAGGCCGCGCGGGTCGCGGCGCGCTCGGCGGCGGGGGAGGTGCTCGTCACGCGGCCGGTGGTCGACGCGGCGGGGCCGGGGCTCGCGTTCGAGCGGATCGGCGAGGTGCGCCTGAAGGGGTTCAGCGAGGCCACCGAGCTGTTCGTCGCGCGCGGGCGGGGCGCCGAGTAGCCGATCAGAACGTGTGGTGAACCGCCTCGACGTTGTTGCCGTCGGGGTCGAAGACGAACGCGCCGTAGTAGCCCGGGTGGTACTGCGGGCGCAGGCCCGGCCCTCCGTTGTCGCGACCGCCGGCCGCGAGGGCGGCCGCGTGGAACGCGTCGACGGCCGCGCGGTCGTCGGCGCGCAACGCGATGTGGGCGACCGTCGGGGTGTCGGACTGTGCGAGCCAGAAGTCCGGAAAGCGGGTGCCCATGCCGACAACGCCGGCCGTCGGCTCCATGACCACGCGGTATCCGAGCGGCGCGAGCGCCTGCGTGTAGAACGCCCTGCTGCGCTCGGCGTCGGCGACGTGCAGCTTGATGTGGTCGATCATGGTGCCGAATCTACGCCCTGCCCGGCGGGTTGGCGGTGCGCTTCGCAGCGCCGCGCCGCGGCCATCTCGTGGTCAACGACATCACTGAGGAGTGTGAGTGTGTCTTGGTAGCGGCCGTCCGGCCAGGTGGCGGGGGGGTGTGTCGTTCCAGCCTCGGTCCGCGAGGCTTATCCGACACACCCCTGCCTCAGGCGAGCGGTTGTGGCGCGCCGAGTGCGATATCCGCACC
>DASZDB010000683.1:0-2952 GCA_035942495.1 Solirubrobacteraceae bacterium | reverse complement strand
GTGCTGATCCTGTGGCTGGGCTGGTTCGGCTTCAACGGCGCCTCGACGCTCGGCACCGCGGACAACCGCTTCGCCGAGGTCATCGCCGTGACGAACCTCGGCGCGGCCGGCGGCGTGATCGGCGCGATGATCATCGGCCGCCTCCTGCAGCGCACGATGGACATCGGCATGATCGGCAACGGCGCCATCGCCGGCCTCGTCGCGATCACGGCTCCGTCCGGCTACGTCGAGTTCTGGGCGGCGCCGATCATCGGCCTCGTCGGCGGTCTGCTCGTCGTCGCCTGCGTGCTGGCGATCGAGAAGAAGCTCGACGATCCCGTCGGGGCGCTCTCGGCGCACGGCGTCGCGGGCATCTGGGGCACCCTGGCGTGCGGCATCTTCACGTCCCCGCGACTGGCCGAGTACGTCGGCATCGGCAAGGAGGGCCTCGTCTACGGCGGCGGCCTCGAGCAGCTCGGCGTGCAGGGAGCCGCGGTCGGCTTGACGTTCCTCACCGTGTTCACGCTGTCGTTCGTCACGCTCGGCGCGATCAAGGCCACGATCGGCCTGCGGGTCAGCGAGGACGAAGAGGACGCCGGCCTGGACATCTCCGAGCACGGCATGTACGGCTACCCCGAGCAGTTCATCCCGTCGGCAGAGCTCGTCGGCTACGGCGGCGGGCCGACGGCGACCGTCCCGCCGGCCCCCGTCCACGCCGGCCTGGCCGCGAAGGAGAGCCCCGCATGAAGATGGTGATCGCATACGTGCGCCACGAGGCGTTCGAGCCGATCCGCACCGAGCTGCTGTCGCTCGGGTTTCCGTCGCTGTCGATCAGCGAGGTCAAGGGATCCGGGCGCCAGAAGGGCATCACCGAGCGCTACCGGGGGGCGGAGCTGACGAACTACCTGCGCCCGAAGGTCAAGATCGAGTGCGTCGTCGCGACGAAGGACCTGCTGACGATCGTCGACACGATCCTCAAGCACGGGCGGACCGGGGCGGTGGGCGACGGCAAGGTCTTCGTCGTCCCGGTCGAGGAGGCCTACCGGATCCGCACGGGCGAGTCGGGTGAGGAGACGCTGCAGGCTCACCCGGACGCCGCCACGGCGGCCGCCGGCTAGGAGTGCGGAGGGTGGCCGCCCCGACCGCGGCCACCCTCGTCGAGCGGCTGAGGGGGCTGCACCTGCGGATGGTCGACGCGGTCCTGGCCGGCGACGGCCTGGAGCGCGTCGCGGAGCTGGCCGCCGAGGCGATCGGCGGTACCGTGGCAATCGTCGTGCCGCGGGTGGGTGACGCGTTCATCGCGCCGTCGAACGCGTCGATGTCCGAGCGGCTGCCCGAGCTGCGCCGCTACGTCGGCGACTGCGTCGCCGACCGTCTCTCGCATCCGCCGCGCGGCCTGGCGATCGAGATCCCGATCGCCTCCGGCGACGAGATGGTCGGCTGCGTGCTGCTGCTCGAGGACGCGAGCGCGCCGACCGAGGAGGCCTCGGAGTATCTGCACCTCGCGGCTGTCGCCTCGCTGACCGAGGTGGCCGTCGAGGAGGCGCGCGACGAGGTCGAGCAGAACCTGCGCGGATCGTTCCTCGAGGACCTGCGCGCCGGCGCCGGGGTCGCGCCCGACGAGCTCGTGCGGCGCGCGGCGCGGCTGGGCTGCGATCTGCGGCGCGGCGCGGGCGCGCTCTGCGCCGAGCTGCACACCGACCGCCCGCGCCACGTCGTCGCGACGATCGGCGAGGACGTGCCGGGCGCACTGGCCCAGCACATGGAGCCGCTCTCCGGCGGGTCGCAGAGCGGCCGCGTCTACGCGCTGCTGCCCGCGATCGCCGGCGCGAACGCGGCCGAGGCGACGCTCGCCGCGGCGGCCCGCCTCGCCGCGCGCCTGCAGCGCCACGGCACCGTCGGGCTGTCGTCCTTCTACTCCGAGCCCGCTGAGCTGGGTCGCGCCGTCCAGGAGGCCGAGCTCGTGCTCGACGTCCTGACGGTCTCGGGTGAGCCGATCGCCGAGGACATCAACCAGGGCACGTATCGGCTGCTGTTTCGCGTGCTGGCGTCGCATCCCGAGGAGGTGCGTTCCTTCTATGAGGACACGGTCGCGCCGGTCGTGCGGTATGACGACCAGTACCGCACCGACCTCGTCGGGACGCTCGAGGCCTACCTCGCGGCCAACTGCCACATGAGCGCGACGGCGACGGCGATCCACGCCCACCGCCACACCGTCGCGTACCGCCTCGAACGCGTCCGCGACCTCACCGGGCTCGACCCGATGCAGTCCGAGGATCGCGAGCGGCTGGGCCTCGGCTTGAAGGCCTACCGCATCATCGCGCCGCGCCTGCCGCGCTGAGGGCGGACGGGCCGGCGGCGCGCGACGGGCAACGTCAGGCGGGGACGGACTCCGTCAGCGCCAGCGGAGCCACTTTCTGGCGCTGCTCCTCGATCTTCTCGCGCTGCGAGATCCCACGCGCGACCAGCTCGTCGATGTCGAACTCCTTGAAGGCGGCGTACTCCGACTCCACGGTCTTCAGGGCCTTCCACATGCAGACCTTGCCCTCGATGCCGATCGACAGCGTCTCGAGCGTGACGAACGCGTTGAGCTCGTCGTCCTCGCCGCCGGTGAACTTCGGCGCCATGACCTTCGAGCCGACCTCGGCGAGCGCGCTCTTGCTCGCGCTCTCATCGACGCCCAGCGACGTCGCGAGCTGCTGGAGAGTGTCGAAGTCGGCCTGGATCGCGGCGTAGATCTCAGAGAAGAAGGGGCCGTGCTCGTCGGTCTGATGCTCCTCGGCCGCCATCTTGGCGAGGTTCACGCCGGCGATCGCGCCCGCGATGTGGTCGTTGAGATACGTGTCCAAGCCGCTGTATGCCATCTCGTTGTTCTCCGTCCGCTTGAGTTCGTCCCGGCCATAGGCGACCGCAGCGCAGCGCGCGGGGTCGGCTTTCTCTCGCCTGAGACCTACCCGACCACCGGGGATCTAC
>DASZDB010000682.1:0-4146 GCA_035942495.1 Solirubrobacteraceae bacterium | reverse complement strand
AGCCGGAGCCGACCCGACCACCGCAGTGGCCGCCGGCGGCGCGCCACCTCCGCCGGCCACCGGCTCGCAGACACGGCGGCTGCAGCCGACTACGCCCGCCGCACCGGCCCCTGCGCGTCCGCGCGCACGGGGCGCGCGCGTGGCCAAGGTGTTCGCGATCATCGCCCTGATCCTCATCCCCGTCGGCTTCGGCGCCTACAGCGCGAACGCCGCCGTCTACTTCGTCGGCACGAACGACGAGGGCTTCGTGACGCTCTACCGCGGGCTGCCGTACACGCTGCCGGCCGGGCTTGACCTGTTCTCGGTCAACTACGTCTCCGGCGTGCCGATCCGGAGCGTGCCCGCGAGCCGCCGCAAGTCGCTCGTCGACCACACGCTGCGCTCGCACGACGACGCCTCCGACCTCGTCCGCGAGCTCGAGCGCGGCCGCATCGCATCGTGATCGGTCGCGCGAGCACGCACCCTGCCAGTTCCTACGGGACCGACCACCCGTGAACGCCCGCAACCGTGAGCTCTTCGCGCTGATCCCGGCGTCGCTGCTCGTGACGGCCGGGTTCGCCGCGGTCTTCATCCAGCGCGACGACCTGCTGTCGGACCTGTCGCTGACGTACGGCCTGATCTTCCTGGCGCTGTGCCTCGGGGCCCACCTCGTCCTGCGCATGACATTGCCCGACGCTGACCCGTACCTGTTCCCGCTCGTCGCGGTGCTGGCGTGCTTCGGCCTCGTCGTGCTCTATCGCCTCGACGAGGACCTCGCGCGCGATCAGGCGCAATGGTTCGTCGTCGGGCTGATCGTCTTCACCGCGACGATCGTCGCGCTGCGCCACGACCATCGCGTGCTCGAGCGCTACCGCTACGTCATCGCGCTGGCCGGCATCCTGCTGCTGCTGCTGCCGCGGCTGGGCAGCCCGACGAACGGCGCGTACCTGTCGTTCAACGTGGGCCCGATCTCCTTTCAGCCCGCGGAGCTGGCGAAGATCGCGATCGTCATCTTCCTGGCGTCCTACCTGCGCGACACGCGCCAGGTGCTCGTCGTGGGTGCGCGGCGCTTCGCCGGGATCACGTTTCCGCCGCTCAAGCACCTCGGCCCGCTGCTGGCGGTCTGGGGCACGGCGATGGCGCTGCTGTTCGTCATCCAGGACCTCGGTTCCTCGCTCATGTTCTTCGGCGGCTTCCTCGCGCTCGTCTACGTCGCCACGAACCGGATCTCGTTCGTCCTCATCGGCCTGGCGCTCTTCGCGCTCGGCGCGCGGGTGCTCTACGCGATCCGGCCGACGATCGAGAGTCGCGTCGAAGCGTGGCTGCACCCGTTCGACCCCGAGCTCTACGAGCGCGAGATCGGCGGCAGCTACCAGATCGCGCAGTCGATCTTCACGCAGGCCGACGGCGGCTTCTTCGGCGAGGGCTTCGGCCAGGCCCTCATCCGCCTGGGCAACGAGGCGCCGCTGCTGCCGGCCGCCCACACGGACTTCATCTACGCCGCGATCACCGCAGAGCTCGGCCTGGTGGGCGCGGTCGCGGTCCTGCTCGTCTACCTGCTGATCGTCGAGCGCGGCTTCAAGACGGCGATCATCGCGACGGACTCGTTCTCCAAGCTGCTGGCGACCGGGCTCACGGCGGTGCTCGCGCTGCAGGTCTTCGTCATCGTCGGCGGCGTCACGAAGCTCATCCCGCTGACCGGCGTGACGCTGCCCTTCATCTCCTACGGTGGCTCGTCCATCGTGGCGAACTTCATCCTGCTGGCCCTGCTGCTGCTCGTCTCGGACCGCGCCCGAAGAGAGGCGGCCCAGTGAACGCGCCGATCCTCAAGCTCTTCGTGCTCGTCCTCCTGCTGTTCGGCGCGCTGGCCGCGATGACGAGCTACAACAGCGTCATCAAGGCCGAGGAGTACCGCGACAACGCGCTGAACAAGCGCCCGCTGATCGAGCAGGCGCTCGTCAAGCGAGGCGTCATCCGGGCTCGAGACGGCTCGCTGCTGGCGCGCTCGGTCAAGGGCGCCGACGACATCTATCGCCGCCGCTACAGCCCCGGGGCGCTGCGCTTCGCGCACGCCCTCGGCTACGACTACGCGCTGACGATCGGCCGCGCCGGCCTGGAGCGCTCGCAGAACGACGCGCTCGCCGGCGAGGACGACGAGCTGACGTCGATCGTCGACGACCTCAGCGGCGAGCGCCGGGTCGGCGACAACGTCATCACGAACCTCGACCCGCAGGCTCAGCAGATCGCGCTCAACGCACTCGGCGGCCGGCGCGGATCGGTCGTGGCGATCGAGCCCGCCACCGGCAAGGTGCGGGTGATGGCCAGCAGCCCGGGCTATGACCCCAACTCGCTGCGCGACCCGAAGGTCTTCCGGCGGCTGAACCGCGAGGACAACTCGCCGCTGTTCAACCGGGCGACGCAGGCCGGCTACGTGCCCGGCTCGACGATGAAGGTCGTCACGGCCGCCGCGGCGCTCGACAGTGGAACGTTCACCCCCGAATCAACCGTGATCGGCAAGTCACCGATCAACGTGTCGGGTGTACCGCTGAAGAACTTCTCCGACGCGCAGTTCGGGGCGATCACCTTGACGACGGCACTCACCAATTCAGTGAACACGGTCTGGGCCCAGGTGGCCGAGCGACTCGGCGACGACACGTACGCCGAGTACATGGAGCGCTTCGGCTTCGGCGAGGACCCGCCGGTCGACTACCCCGAGGGTCAGCTGACGCCCAGCGGCGTCTTCGACGTCGACAAGCAACGGTTCATCGACGTCGCCTCCGGCCGCGTCGACATCGGCCGCGTGGCAATCGGCCAGGAGCGCCTGCGTGTCACGCCGTTGCAGATGGCGATGGTCGCCGCCACGGTCGCCAACGGCGGCATGCGCATGGAGCCGCGCCTCACGAGCCGGATCGTCGATCCCGACGGGCGCACCGTGAAGCGCATCGAGCCCGTTGAGGCCGGGCGCGCCATCTCGGAGGAGTCCGCGGGGCAGCTGACGCAGATGATGGCCAACGTGGTGCGCGAGGGGACCGGCACCGCCGCGGCGCTGTCGGGCATCGAGGTCGCCGGCAAGACCGGCACCGCCGAGCTGAACATCCCGCAGCGCCTCAACCAGCCGTGGTTCGTCGGCTTCGCGCCGCGCTCGAACCCGAAGGTCGCGATCGCAGTGACGCTGGAGAACCTCGTCGGCGCGCAGGGTGGCACGGTCGCAGCGCCGGTCGCCAAGCAGGTCATGGAGTCCCTCCTGAGATGAGGCAGCTCGAGGACGGAGCGGTCATCGACGACCGCTACGAGATCAGCGCGCACCTCGGCTCCGGTGGGATGGCCGAGGTCTATTGCGCGACCGACCTGCAGCTCGGCCGCAACGTCGCACTGAAGATCCTGCACGAGCGCTTCGCAGCCGACGAGGAGTTCGTCGAGCGCTTCAAGCGCGAGGCGTCCTCGGCGGCGGGCCTGGCGCACCAGCACGTCGTCGGCGTCTACGACCGCGGCGAGTGGGACGGGACCTCCTACATCGCGATGGAATTCGTCTCCGGCCGGACCCTGAAGCAGATCATCGTCGAGGAGGGCGCGCTCGATCCGCAGCGCGCGGTCGGCCTCACCGTGCAGATCCTGCGCGCCGCGCGCTTCGCGCATCGGCGGGGGATCATCCACCGCGACTTCAAGCCGCAGAACGTCATCGTCGACGACGAGGGCCGCGCGAAGGTGACCGACTTCGGGATCGCCCGCGCGGGCGCGTCGGACATGACGCAGACGGGCTCGATCCTCGGCACCGCGCAGTACCTCTCGCCCGAGCAGGCCCAGGGCCACGCCGTCGGCGCGCGCTCGGACCTCTACTCGATCGGGATCATCCTCTACGAGCTGCTCACCGGACGCGTGCCCTTCCACGCGGACTCGGCTGTGACGATCGCCCTCAAGCAGGTCTCCGAGGCGCCGGTGCCGCCTCGCGAGCACAACCCGCACATCACGCCCGAGCTCGAGGCGGTGGTGCTGCGCGCCCTCGCGAAGGAGCCGCGCGACCGCTTCGCCGACGCCGACGAGTTCATCGCCGCGCTCGACGCGGCCGCCTCGCGGATCCCCTCGCCGCGCGCGATCGCGGCCGCCGAGGCCGCGGCGGCCGCGCTGCCGGCCGCCGCAGCGGTCGGCGGTGGCGTCATGGCCCCGCCC
>DASZDB010000681.1:0-1609 GCA_035942495.1 Solirubrobacteraceae bacterium | reverse complement strand
CAGCGAGAACACGGCGAGCTCGACCTCGTTGGGCTCGCGGCCGATCTGCTCGCAGATCAGCTCGTACTCGGCCGGCGTCAGCCCGAGCGCTACCGCCTGCTCAACCGTGGGCATGGGCCATCGACATGAAGATCTTCAGCCCGTCGACCGAGCCGCTCAAGGGGTCGACGGCGTGCTCGGGATGCGGCATGAGGCCGAAGACGTTGCCCGCGGCGTTGCTCACGCCGGCGATGTCGTTCGACGAGCCGTTGGGGTTTCCGTCGTGGGCGTAGCGCAGCAGGACCTGCCCGCGGCCCTCGAGCGCTTCCAGGTCCTCCGGGGGCGCGTAGTACCGGCCCGTCGTGTGCTTGACCGGGATCGACAGCACCTCGCCGGGTCCGCAGTCCGCCGTGAACGGAAATGTCGCTCGCGCGACCTCCACACCGACTTGGCGGCAGATGAAGCGCCGCTCGAGGTTCGGCAGCAGCGCGCCCGGCAGCAGGCCGGCCTCGCACAGGACCTGAAAGCCGTTGCAGATCCCGAGCACGAGCCCGCCGTCGCGGGCGAAGCGCATGACCGCGTCCATGACCGGCGAGAAGCGCGCGATCGCACCGACACGGAGGTAGTCGCCGTAGGAGAACCCGCCGGGCACGACGACCGCGTCGACCCCGCGGAGATCCGCGTCGCGGTGCCACAGCAGCGTCGCCGAGGCGCCCGGCACCCGCTCGCACGCGAGCACCGCGTCGACCTCGTCGCACGAGCCGGGGAACCGGATGATCCCGAAGCGCACGCTTACGAGGATTCGAGGATCTCGTAATCCTCGATCAGCGGGTTCGCGAGCAGCATCTCGCACATCGATTCGAGCTGGCTGGGGTCCTCGATCTCGAGCTCGATCAACCGCCCGACGTGGACGTTGGAGACGCCCTGGAAGCCCAGCGCCGGCAGCGCGCGCTCCACGGCGACGCCCTGCGGGTCGAGGATGCCGGCCTTCGGGCGCACGAGCACCCGCGCGTGGACGGTCATGGCGCCACGCGCTCGAGCCAGCCGTCGAAGCCGTCGCCGGTGATGATCTCGTAGGCCTCGATGTAGCGCGCGCGTGTGCCCGCGACGACGTCGTCGGGGATCGCCGGCGCCGGCGGCTTCTTGTCCCAGCCGGTGCCAGCCGCCCAGTCGCGCACGTACTGCTTGTCGAAGCTCGGCTGCGGGCGGCCGACCTCGTACGTGTCGGCCGGCCAGAAGCGCGAGGAGTCCGGCGTGAGCACCTCGTCGCCGACGCGCAGGACGCCCTCCGCGTCGTGGCCGAACTCGAACTTCGTGTAGGCGAGCATGACGCCGTGCAGGAAGCCGTGCTCGGCGGCGAACGAGTACAGCGCGATCGACAGGTCGCGCAGCTGCTCCATGAGCGCGCGGTCGCCGACGATCTCGGCGGCGCGGTCGAAGTCGATCGTCTCGTCGTGGCCGACGTCAGCCTTCGTCGAAGGGGTGAAGATCGGCTCGGGCAGCTGCGCGGACTCCTGCAGGCCCTCGGGCAGGGTGATCCCGGCGACGGCGCCGGTGGCCAGGGAGTCCTTCCAGCCCGAGCCGGTCAGGTAACCGCGCACGACGCACTCGACCGGCAGCATGTCGAGCT
>DASZDB010000680.1:0-2004 GCA_035942495.1 Solirubrobacteraceae bacterium | reverse complement strand
GGTGTAGGCCCAGCCGAGCTCCTCCCACAGCAGGCCGGGCGCCCAGAAGGCCTTGATCGACTCCTTCATCTGCTCGCCGTAGCGCTCGAACTTGCGTCCCACGCCGGGCAGCTCGCTGAGCCGGTTCTCCATGTTCTCGCGCGTGTGCCAGAGCTTGGGGTGCAGGCGGATGCGCGTGAAGTAGCGCGAAAGCGCACCGACGTTCGGCGCGATCGACATGCCGTTGTCGTTGAGCACGACGACCATCGGCGTGCCCGCGCCGCCGGCCTGGTGCAGCGCCTCGAAGGCGACGCCGCCGGTCATCGCGCCGTCGCCGATGACCGCCACGACTCGCCCGGCATCAGGTTGGCTGAGGGTCTTCATCGCCTCCTTGATCCCGACGCCGACGCCGATCGAGGTGGAGGCGTGGCCCGCGCCCATGATGTCGTGCTCGGACTCCTCGATCGCGCAGAACGGGGCCAGCCCCTCGTACTGGCGGATCGTCGCGAGCTGCTCGCGGCGGCCGGTGAGGACCTTGTGCGGATAGGCCTGGTGGCCGACGTCCCAGAGGATCTTGTCGCGCGGGGAGTCCAGCAGCGAGTGCAGCGCGACCGCGAGCTCGCACGTGCCGAGGTTCGCGCCGAAGTGCCCGCCGATCTCGCCGACGGTGGCGATGATGTGCTCGCGCACCTCCTGCGCGACGCGCGCGAGGTCGTCCTCCGTCAGGCCGTGCAGATCCTGCGGACGGTTGATGTTCTGCAGCAGGGTCTTGGGGGTCATGTGGGGTCTCAGGAGCTGCGGGTCGCGATGAAGTCCGTGATCTGCTCGAGCTCGGGCGCCCCGTTCGGCGCGGCGGCGTGCAGCGACGCGCGTGCCTGGCGGTGCGATCGCGCGGCCAGGTCGCGTGCGCCGTCGAGTCCGAACTCGCTGACGTACGTGCGCTTGCCGTGACGCTCGTCGCTGCCCTGAGGCTTACCCAGCGCGGCGTCGGTTCCAGTCACGTCGAGGATGTCGTCGACGATCTGAAACAGCACACCGAGCTCGGCGGCGAACTCGCGGAAATCGGATGTATCGGCTCGGTTCATTCCGTTGAGGAGCAGTACGCACTCTACCGACGCCCCGATCAGCCTCCCGGTCTTCAGCTCGTGCAGGCGGCGCAGGTCGTCGGCATCCCGCGGCTGCCCCGCGACGTCCATGTACTGGCCCCCGACCATCCCTTCCACGCCGGTCGCGGCGGCGAGCTCTCGCATCGCCTCGAGGACTGCTCGCGGCTCGCCCTGCTGGTGGGTGAGGATGTGGCGGAACGCCTCGGCGTAGAGGCCGTCGCCCGCGAGGATCGCGACGTCCTCGCCGAAGGCCACGTGGGCGGTCGGCCGGCCGCGGCGCATGGCGTCGTCGTCCATCGCCGGCAGGTCGTCGTGGATGAGCGAGTACGTGTGGATGAGCTCGATGCCGGCAGCGAGCGGCAGCATGTCGTGCTCGTCGCGGCCGATCGCGCGCGCGGTGGCCAGCGCGAGGACCGGGCGGATGCGCTTGCCGCCGGCCAGCAGGCTGTAGCGCATCGTCTCGACGAGCCGGGCGGTCCCGGGCTCGGAGGAGAACGTCAGTCCTTCCAGCTCGCGCTCGACGAGCAGCTGCAGCTCCTCGGGATAGGGCACGGCGCTCGGCTTCTGGCCCTCGCGGGTCAGAGGAGCGTGTCCTGACCCGGCAACGGGTCGCGCTGGGCCTCGCGGGCGCGGCGCTCGAGCTCGGCGGAGGCCTGCGAGGCGAGCGCTGCGCAGTCCTCGACCACGGTCGCCGCGGCGTCGGCGCTGAGGTCACCCGACCGCAGCTGCTCGGCGGCCCGCTCGAGCTGACCGACGAGATCGTCGAGGGTTGTCGCGCCGGGGTCGCTCATGACGTCGTCGCCGGATTGTCGCCCATCTCGCGGTGGACGGCGCCGAGGATGCCGTTGACGAACTTCGGCGCGTCGGCACCCGAGTAGGTCTTGGCGAGCTCGACGGCCTCATCGATCGCGCCCTCCGG
>DASZDB010000679.1:0-6850 GCA_035942495.1 Solirubrobacteraceae bacterium | reverse complement strand
CGATGGCCGCCGGCCAGCGGTAGTTCATGACGATGTCACCAGTTCGAATCCTCCGTCGTGCAGCGTGAAGTGGGCGGGGTCGCAGCGGCAGGTCTCGCCGTCGACGTTGAAGCTGTGGTCGTCGTCGATCTCGAGCTCGATCGTCGCGCCGCGCGCGTGCGTCACGTCGGACTGCTTCGTGAGCCGGCCCGCGCGCATGCCGTACGCGCGCCGCACGAGCCCGATCCGTGATCCGGCGGGCACGACCGCGACGTCGAGCTGCCCGTCGCCGACGCGCGTACCGCCGATCTCGCTGCCACCGCCGAACGCGCCGGTGACCGCGACGACGACCTGCCACACGCGACCCGCGGCCTGCCGTTCGCCGTCACAGGTGACCTTGCAGTGCAGCGGCCTGGCGCTGACGCCGGCCTTCAGCGCGCCGACGGCGTACGCGAGCGGGCCCAACCGCGACTTGTGCGGCTTCGCCGCGTGGGCGGCGACGACCGACAGGCCGGCCGCGGCGGCGTTGACGAAGGGGCGGTTGCCGGCCATCCCGAGCTCGGCGTGGGCGGTGGGGGCGGCGCTGTCGCGTGCGAGCGCGCCGGCCGCAGCGAGATCCTGCGGCAGATCCTTCGACCGCGCGAAGTCGTTGGCGGTGCCGACCGCGATGACCGCCAGCGGGACGCCGAGCTTCGCGGCGCAGAGCGCCGCCGGGCCGACCGAACCGTCACCGCCGGCGACGACGATGCGATCGGGTGCCCCGTCGGCGCCCAGGGCGTCGAGCGCGCCGTCGATGAGATCGCCGCCGTCCTTGTCGGCGACCCGCTCGATCGAGACGTAGGAGACGACCGCACCGTCGACGGCGAGCAGCTCCTCGAGCTCGGCCGGATCGGGAGCTGTCCCCGAATGGGGATTGGCGATGAGGGCCAGCCGCACCCCGGAAGTGTGCCCGTTGGGTGCTGCGCCGACGCGCGGCCAAGGGAAAGTGGACGGTCGTCCTAGTACGGCTATGAACAGCCGACGCCGGCGGCCCGCTACGGCGAGCAGTCGACGCCTACCGCAACGCCGTGCCGGGGGTGGTGGCCGCGCCGGCGGCCGTGGAACGACGCGAGCAGCCGTCGTGAGGGCAGGCGTGGCTAAGGTCATCCGGTGCTCTGCGCCCCCGTGCCGCCCGTCGCCGACCCCGAGGCACGCCGATCCCTGCGCGCCCGGCTTCGCGCCGGCCCGCTCGCGCGCGCCATCGCCAAGGTCGACCTGCGCCTGTATCGCCTGCTGCGCGAGAACGGCCACGACCCGGGTGTCGAGCGGCCGATCCGCCGCTTCTCGAGCCTCGGTGAGCACGCCGCGATCTGGCTGGCGATCGGCCTTGCCGCCGCCGCGCTGGATCGCCGCCAGCGCGCGGAATGGCTGGGCGCCACGCGCACGGTGCTCTACGCCTACGCGCTCAACACGATGCTGAAGACCGTCGTGCGGCGCAAGCGCCCGCACCTCGAGAAGCTGCCCGCGCTCATCGCGACGCCGACGTCGCTGAGCTTTCCCTCCGCGCACGCGTCGTCGTCGTTCGCCGCGGCGCGGGCGTTCTCGTCGCTCATGCCCGGCGCGCCGCTGTACGCCGGCGCGACAGCGATGGCGCTGTCCCGCGTCTACCTCGGCGTGCACTACCCGTCCGACATCACCGCCGGCGCGTTGCTCGGCACGCTCGTCGGCAGCACCGGCCGCGCCCGATGAAGGTCGGCATAGTCGGGATGCCCAACGCGGGCAAGTCGTCGCTGTTCAACGCGCTGACGCGGGCCGGCGCCGACGCCGCCAACTACCCGTTCACGACGATCGAGCCGAACGTCGCCGTCGTGGCGGTGGAGGACGAGCGCCTCGCCGCGGTGGCGAAGACGGTGGGTGCCTCGAACATCGTCTGGGACACGATCGACTTCCACGACATCGCGGGCCTCGTCGCCGGAGCCCACAGCGGCGAGGGCCTGGGCAACCGCTTCCTGGCGAACATCCGCGAGACCGACGCGATCGTCCACGTCGTGCGCGCCCACCACGACGAGTCGATCATCCATCCCGAGGGTCGTGTGGACCCGATGGCCGACATCGAGACGATCGAGACCGAGCTGATCTTCGCCGACCTCGAGCAGGCCGAGCGCCGCCACGCCCGCGTCGTGCGCGACGCGCGCGGCGGGGAGCGCGCGGCGGTCGCCGAGGAGGCCTGGCTGCGCGAGCTCATCGATGCGCTGCACGCGGGCAGGCCCGCCCGCACCGTCCCGCCGCCCGCCGACGCGCCGTACGCCCTGCGCGACCTCGGCCCGCTGACGGCCAAGCCGGTGCTGTTCGTCGCGAACGTCGACGAGGGCGACGACGAGCTGCCGCCCGCGATCGCCGACCACGCCGCCGCCCAGGGCGCCGTGGCCGTGGCGGTCTCCAGCCGGATCGAGTCCGAGCTGCGCGAGCTCGACGACGAGGACGCCGCCGCCATGCGCGCCGACCTCGGGATCGCCGAGTCGAGCCTGCAGCGCGTCGTCGGCGGCGCCTTCTCGCTGCTTGACCTCATCGCGTTCTTCACGGCGGGCGAGGACAAGCCCGCGCAGTCGTGGCACCTCAAGCGTGGGCTGACGGCGTGGCACGCCGCCGGCCAGATCCACTCCGACATCCAGAAGGGCTTCGTGCGCGCCGAGGTCGTCGGCTGGGACGCGCTGACCCAGGCCGGCGGCTACGCGGGCGCCCGCGATCGCGGCACGCTGCGCCTCGAGGGCCGCGACTACGCGATGCGCGACGGCGACGTGCTGACCGTGAAGTTCACGCCGTAACGATGAGTTTCGGCGCGCGCGGCGGTCGAAGGCCATGATCATCCTCCACGCGCGACCAGGAGAGAGACCCCCGATGAGCACCACCCAGTCCTTCATCACCGGCGTCGACTTCGTCACCATTCCGACGAACGACTTCGACGCCTCCGTCGACTTCTACGCCAACGTCCTCGGCCTGCCGCAGGGCAAGCGGTGGGGCAGCATGCCCGCGATGGAGTTCCAGGCCGGCGCGCTGACGATCGCCGTCATGGACCCGACGGCGTTCGGGCAGGAGTTCCGGGCGCACAGCGTGCCGCTCGCGTTCCAGGTCGACGACGTCGCCGCCGCGCGCGATCACCTCAAGGAGGAGGGCGTGACGTTCGTCAACGAGATGATCGACAGCGGCGTCTGCCATCAGGCGATCTTCCTCGACCCCGCCGGCAACGCGCTGGACCTGCATCACCGCTACGCGGATCAACCAGTGCCGGGATGACCCCTTAATGAGGCGGAGGCCCGCTATCGCGGACCTCGGCCATCAGAAGATCAGGCTTGTGTGGCAGGGGGACGTTCCAACCGAGAATGTCTCAGCCCTCCGGTCGCCGTCGCTGTCTGACCTGACTGACCCTATCGTGCCCGTCGAACGCGATCCGCCGACCGTCCGTCGGTGGGCGTCATTCCGGCCCGACGATCGGCCCCGCCGGGTCGTCGGCCTCGCCGGTGTTGTCGGTTCCGCCGCCGGCGACATCGTCGATCACGTCGTCGTCGGGGGAGGCCCGCGGCCGGCCCTCGGCAGCCTTCTTCCTGGCGTCGTCGATGTGCTCGTCGAGCTGCTCGAGCCGCTGCTCCATGTCGCCGGACGCATCGGCGTCGCGGGTGGCCTGGGCGGGGGTGCGGTTCTCCGTGTCGTCTGAGCTCATGGATCGGGTCTGCCCGGCAGGGCCGCGCGCGATGCGCCCCGGTGCTACGCCACGCGGCGCGTGGGCAGCTCGACGACCTGGCCTTCGCCGCGCGGGCGCCACGCGCGCCAGATGTCGCGCAGACACCAGGCGTCGAGCGCGATCAGCGCGGCGATGAAGCCGAAGACGCCGAGGAACAGCAGCGCGCGCATGACGAACGAGCCGCCGCCCGACAGCTCGGCGCGCGCCACCGCGGCGGGGTCGTCGCGATACAGCGGCGTGGCCTCGAAGGCGTCCTTCGCGGCGTTGAACGCCGGCTTGATCTTGCCGTCGTAGGAGATCAGCCCCTTGCGGTGAAACGAGTCGCGTTTGGACAGCGGGATGCCCGCGCCGCCGTCCCAGTAGGGCTTGACCGCGAACTCGCGCGCGGTCCAGTAGATCGCCCCGCCCATGAAGCCCAGGCGGTCGATGATGTCGAGGTTGCGCTTGAGGTACTGCGTCTGGAAGGCGTAGGTCTGCTTGACGTCGGCGGGCCCGGGCTCGCTCGCCTCGGCGCCGAACTCCGTGATCACGAGCGCCTTGCCGGGATACTTGTCGCGCATCGCGCGCAGGTACGGCGCGAGGTCGTCGATGTCGGCCGTCGACATGTCGCGGTCGGCCTTGCCCTCGTACCAGCCGTAGTACGAGTTGATGCCGAGCATGTCGTAGGCGTCGTACGTCGCCTGGCGCGGGATGTTCGGGTAGGAGAGGATGTCCTGCGAGACCGGTAGCGTCGGGTCGAGGTCGCGCGCGAGCTGGGCGGCGTTCGTCATCCACACCTGCGAGTAGCGCTGCTCGTCGGGCTTCGTCGTCAGCTCGTTGGCGACCGAGTGGGTGATGACCGAGGGGTGGTTGCGCGCGGCGAGGATCGTGGCGCGGACGACGGCGAGCTCGTACGAGCGCTGCCCCGGCGTCCGCAGCAGGTCGTCGCGGTGGTAGACCGGCGCCTGGCTCCAGACGAGGATGCCCTCCTCGTCGAAGCGCTCCAGCAGGCGCGGGTCGAGCAGGTAGTGCGCGCGTGTGACGTTCACGCCGAGCGCCTTGAGCTCGTCGACGGTGTTCTCGATGTCGGCGTCGGTCATCGCCGGGCCGCGACCGGGGATGTCCTCCTGGATCGAGGCGCCGCGCAGGTCCAGCGGGCGGCCGTTGAGGCGCAGCATGCCTTCGCTGATGTCGACCCTGCGCAGCCCGATGTGGCGGTGGTCGACCTGCACGACCTGCCCCCCGGTCCGCGTCGCGATCGTGCTCGCGTAGCGGTCGGGGTGCTCGGGCGACCACGTCTTCACATCGCCCTCGATCGAGACGCTGAAGCGCACGCGCACGCGCTCCCCCGGACGCAGGGCGCGCGGCGTGACGGTGCCCTCGGAGACGGCGCCGTCGGGTGACTGCAGACGCGCCGTGACGGCCGGCTGCTGGACGCCCTCGCTGCGGTTCTCCAGCCAGCCGTCGACGAGCACGTTCCACGCGCACTCCGACTCGACGCAGACGCGGCGCGGCAGCATGCCGGCGTCGTGCATGACGATCGGACCGCGTGCGACGAGCGAGACCTGGCGGGTGATGCCGCCCCAGTTCCACCAGCCCTCGCGCAGCCGCGGGTCGCGGTGGTAGTCGACGCGGACGACGAGCGTGTTCGGCGCCCCCGCGCGCAGGCCGGAGGCCGGCAGCTCGAACGGTGTGTAGGGGTCGCGGTGGCGCTTGTGCTGGGTCAGCTCGCGCCCGTTGAGCCAGACGCGCGCGACCCGCCGCACCTGCTCGAAGCGCAGCGCCCACCCAAGGCCGGCGGCGGTCGCCGGGCCGGTGAAGCGGATGCGGTACCAGCCGACGGAGCCCCAGAACTTGTCTGGATCGGCGCTAGCGTCGGCGACGTGGGGCACCGTGACCGGCTCCCAGGCCTCGCCGCGATCGCCGCCCTGCCAGTTGTCGGTGAGGCCGTCGTCGCCCGGATCGGGTGCGAAGTTCCAGCCCTGCGCGAGCATGACGGGTCCGGGCGGGTCGGCGGCCGACGCCGCGTGCGGCAGCACGAGGGCCAGCGCAACGACCGCCGCAAGGGCGCAGAGGAGTCGCACTGCCGCCACATGATGCCCGAATCCGCGGCCGGGACGTCCCGTCCTCGCTCACCCCTCGAGCCGTTCGGCCAGACGGTTCATCCCGCGCGCCCGCGCGGCGGCCGCGGCACCGGCGCGATCCAGCGGTGCGTCGGGCGGCCGCTCGAGATCGATGCGGCGCAGCGTGGCGATGTCCTTGAAGGCGCGCAGCGCGTCGGGGTCGGCGGTCAGCGCCCCCGCCTGGCGCGGGGTCATGACGCCGGGCTTCGACGCGGCGGCAATCACGCCGTCGAGCGTGCCGTGCGCGCGCAGGAGGTCGCGGGCGGTCTTCGCGCCGATGCCCTTCGCGCCCGGCAGCCCGTCCGACGGATCTCCGCGCAGGGCGATGAAGTCGGGCACCTGCGCGGGCTCGATGCCGTAGCGCTCGCGCACGCCGGGGGCGTCGACGACCTCCGGCCCGTCCTTGCCACCGCGGGGGAAGAGCACCGTGACGGCGTCGTCGACGCACTGGAACATGTCGCGGTCGCCCGTGAACAGGAGGGTCTCGCCGCCGGCGGCGGTCTCGGTGAGCGCGAGCGAGCCGAGCAGGTCGTCGGCCTCGAGGTCGGCGACGGACTCGCTGCGCCAGCCGAACGCGCCGAAGAAGCCCGGCGCGTCGCGCCACTGGCGGTCGAGCTCGGGCGGCATCGGCGGTCGGTCGGCGTGGTAGGCCGCGAACGCCTCGGTGCGATAGTCGGCGGCCTCCGCGCCCCAGCAGAGCACGACGGCGCGCGGGTCATACCGCTCGATGACGTAGAGGATGAGGTTCGCCATCCCCAGCAGCGCGTTGACCGGGTGGCTGTCGCCGTCGGTGATGCTCTGCGGCAGGGCGAAGAACGCCCGGTACATCAGCGACGGAGCGTCGACGGCGAGCAGCGGACGAGGCACGACCCGCAATCTAGCCGCCTGCCCCTCGACCGGTTCACGCGGCGTCGGCCCGCCCCGCGTCTCGCTGGCCGACGATCACGACGTTGCCGTCCGGGTCGGCGACGCGCGCGATCCGCTCGCCCCAGGGCTGATCGGCCGGCTCCTCGAGGATCCGGACGCCGGCCTCGCGCAGGTGCTCGACGGC
>DASZDB010000678.1:0-2110 GCA_035942495.1 Solirubrobacteraceae bacterium | reverse complement strand
GCGGCGATGCCGCGGCGGTTCGGCGCGCGACCGTCGAGCACTACGGCCGGATGTGGGACGGTGAGCAGGCCGCCGCCCCGGTGGCTCCGGCTCGCGCTGTCGCTCCGTCGCCGGCGCCCGCCCCGCCTGCGGCTCACCCGGTGCGGAAAGTCGAAGGCGAGTGGATCCCGCCGGAGCGCACGGGCGTGGACGCCGATGCCGCCGCAAACGCGAGCGCCCTCGTCACGCCGCGCCGGACGACGGAGCGCGAGCCCCCCGCCGACCCTGAACCGCGGCTCGAGCTGCCCGAGCATGCACCGCTGCCGCCTCCGGCCGTCCCGACCCTCCCGCCGGCGCCCGGCGCCCTCGTCATCAAGCGCGGCGGGCACTGGCCGTTTCGGCGGCGATCGGGCGCGGCGGCCCACGGTGGCGGGGGCGGCTCGCTCGCCGGCGGTCGCAACGTGCTTCTGGCGGGAGTCGTCGGACTGGCGCTCGGCGCCGGCGCCGTCGCGCTCGCGATGCCCGAGGAAGAGGTGCAGCGCGCCTCGAGCCTCGTGCGCACGCTCGACACGCCGTTCACGGTCGACGGCGCGGTCTTCAACGTCGCGCGCACCAACCAGGCGGAGTGGGCACTGGAGGTCCGCCGCGCGCCGCTGCGGCCCGACCGCACATGGCTCACACTCGCCGTCCAGACGCGCAACGCCAGCCGCCCGACCTTCGTCCCGCGCAGCCTCGGCTACCGCCTGCGGACCGGCGACGGGATCGTGATCGGTCCTGACAGCGCCGAGGTGGCGAGCAACGTCGCCGGCGCGGGCGAGCGCCAGGCCGTGGGGGAGCGCGCGAGCGTCCACCTCGCCTTCCAGGTCCCGCGCGCGCAGCGTGGGCTCACGCTGGAGTTCGATCCGACCCCCCGCGGGCCGCACGTCCGGGTGCCGCTGAACTGACGCCCCGCGCGCAGATCCGGCGTCGCCCGCGCCGCGACGGAGGCCGCCGTCCGCATTGCTAGCCTGCGCCCGGTGACGACCACCCTCGCCGACCTCCCGCTCATCGCCTCGGGCAAGGTCCGCGACATGTACGACCTCGGCGACCGCCTGCTCATGGTCGCCTCGGACCGCATCTCGACGTACGACGTCGTCCATCCGACGGCGATCCCCGACAAGGGCAAGGTGCTCACGGCGCTGTCGGTGTTCTGGTTCGAGCTGACCGGCGACGTCGTTCCCCACCACCTGATCTCGGCGACCGAGGACGTGCCCGACGAGGCGCGCGGGCGGGCGCTCAACGTCATGAAGCTCGACATGCTGCCCGTCGAGTGCGTCGTGCGCGGCTACCTCACCGGCTCGGGCTGGAAGGACTATCAGGCCACCGGCGCCGTCGCCGGGATCACGCTGCCCGAGGGCCTGCGCGACTCCGAGCAGCTGCCCGAGCCGATCTTCACCCCCTCGACGAAGGCCGACGTCGGCCACGACGAGACGATCGACTTCGACCGCGCCGCCGAGATCGTCGGCGACCGCGCGGTGATGGAGCAGCTGCGCGACCTGTCGATCACGCTCTACTCGACCGCCGCCGAGCACGCCCGTACGCGCGGGGTCATCCTCGCCGACACGAAGTTCGAGTTCGGCCGTGACGCCGACGGCGTTCTCCGCGTCGGCGACGAGGTGCTCACGCCCGACTCCTCGCGCTTCTGGCCCGCGGACACCTACGAGGTCGGCCGCCCGCAGCCGAGCTTCGACAAGCAGTACGTCCGCGACTGGGCTGCGGGCACCGGCTGGGACAAGAAGCCACCCGCGCCGGCGATCCCCGACGAGGTCGTCGCCGGCACGCGCCAGCGCTACGTCGAGGCCTACGAGCGCATCGCCGGCGAGCCGTTCGACGCCTGGCTCGAGCGGGTCGCGGCATGACCACGCGCGCGCGCGTGCTCGTGCGACCGAAGGCCGGGATCCTCGACCCGCAGGGCGTGGCCGTCGAGCGCGCGCTGCCGGCGCTCGGCTTCGAGGGCGTCGCCAACGTCCACGTCGGCCGCCTCATCGAGCTCGACATCGAGGACCCCGGCCAGCTTCCGTCGATGTGCGAGAAGCTGCTGGCCAACCCGCTCATCGAGGACTACGAGATCCTCGACGGCGCTTCCTGATGC